>CAMWKZ010000007.1 GCA_947174945.1 uncultured Prevotellaceae bacterium
CTATATCAGCTTTCTCATCTTCATATGAAACCAAATAGCCATCGCTATCATATAAAAACTGACGTTGCCAGCTTACCATAATAATATTATTTTGACTCACAAGCCGATAACCACAAAATTCTTTTGACACACAACCTTGAGCATTCAACAAAAAAGTTATATTATAGCTTCTATGATATTTATCCAAACAACTCTTAAAGATCTTTAATGTATCACCTATATAGGTGAAATCATAATAATAGGCATCAATTTCAGAGTAAGACTCTCTATTTGGTATATAATAACTTTCTTCTATCCGAGATAACCTGCCATAGGCATCATACTCTATGGAAGGATATTCATAATTGCCGTTTGTAAAAATACTGACTAACTTCTTCCTTTTGGGAACATTCTGCTTACTTGGTTCAACACTATCGTCATCTCCACCACACGAAGCGACACCAAAACACATAACCAACCCAAGAAACATACAGATGTTGGTCTTCCAATTTAAACACAGAGATTTTATTTGCTTTTTCATAATTGTGAATTTTATAGTTAAAAAAATCGTTTTATTCCCATTTAAATATTTCATAGTTAGGTATACGGTTAGGCTGCGAACTGGCAGGTTTAACCAATACATGGACTTTTTTTTCATCACGTTCTGAATGCGCAGAAAAATACCACTTTGCATCTCGAGGGACAATCTTCAGTATTTCCCCAAAGTACCGAAGGTCAATATCAGCAAGTGAATGGCCAAGCACCACCACGTGTGAAATACTTTCTCGCAGCCACAAAAAGAAAAGCCGATTTCTTTCTATTTGCTTATTTTTATCTTTTGCTAACGTGTTCATCACCGTTACTATTTTTTTCTCTAACACATCATCATCAAGTGTCTCATTATAATTCTCCATAGGTTTTAAGGTATTAACTCTCCCACATCATCCGTACATCCATGTATATGGCAGATATGCCCTGATGGGATATTGTACACTTCCTCCAACACTTTCGTGTAGTTAAAAGTAAGATAATAGCTTTTGCCACTAAGCCGCATTTGGGGGCAGACAGCATCAATATCAATCTGTTTTGCCCATCTCTTAATCAACGGGCGCACCTTCTCGCACACATCAGTCACCTTCTTAACAACTTGTTCTCTTGCTATTTCGTATTTTGCATTTCCTAAAGCATCGTCAGGACTTTCATTGTAGTACTTATTAATATTATCCAAGTCGTAAGAGCCCAGCGCATCTTCAAAATTGCTCCACAAAGACGCTTCCTCCTGGTTCAAATGCGGAAATATGATTTGCATATCTCTCACAAACTGTTCTTCTTTCACATCTTCCCGCTTCAACCAACAACAAAAGTCCTTAAATCTTGAAGATATACCATGATGCAGGTCAAATCCATTGCCTATTATATACAAGGTGTTTCCCTCATGCTCTTTTAGTTTAGGTAAAGTGCTATTCATACAATATAATTTTATGTCAAGAAGGCTCCCACCTCCTAACTATTTCACATAAAGATTACTTTGCTGATATACAAAAAATAAGCGTGGGAGTTCTACCTGTTACTCGTCCCACGAATCGAGGCTCTGGCATCGCCCTAACAGTCAGAACGAGCAACGCCGAAGCCCACGCCAGTATGCAATATATACGACAACAATAGCCAGTTGCCCATAAAGGCTAACCGCTAATGTTGGTACGAATATAACATACCCATGAGCGTCATTGTTGCTTTGTTTTTTGACTGTTAGTTTGGAACTGCCAGATTCCGATTCGTCAAGCACAAAGCGCAAGATAACGCTTTTTCCTATATATAGGTCCCCACTCCTTACGGTCCCACCCACAGGCAGGGCATCGGCATGAGAACGTTTGCAAAGATAAGGATTATTTCTGAAATGACAAAAAACTAAAAGATAAATAATAGAAATAGACGGGAGCTCCCGTCTATTTCTAATTAGTCTTGGCTGAAGTCATGTACCATCTTGCGGTACATATCGTACATACGACGACGAGAGATATAGCCCTTCAGGTGATATTCGGAATCGAGCACGGGCAGCCAATCAGCCTGTGTGCGCTCAAAGGTTTTCATAACCTCCGTCATGGGAGTCTGGTCGTTCAGCACGGCAGCAGGGTCAACCATCAGCTGGTGAGCCTTGAAATGGTGATACAACTCGGTGCGGAACACGACATGACGGATTTTCAAGATGTTGATTTCGCCCAACAACGTGCCTGCGGCATCGGTTACGGGCAGTACGTTGTTGCGCGAGCGACTGATTTTATGCACCATCTGGCCTAACTCCATATCTGGGGCTACCCCCTGATAGTCGCGGTCAATCACAGAGTCAAGGCTCATCAGCGTCAGCACGGCATGGTCGGTATGGTGGGTAACGAGCTTACCCTGTCGGGCCAGTCGCATACCATAGATGCTATGGGGTTCAAAGACGATAATGGTGAGATAGGCCGATACGGACACTATCATAAGGGGCATGAACAGGTTGTAGCCGCTGGTTATCTCAGCTATCAAGAAGATGCCCGTCAGCGGAGCGTGCATCACTCCCGACATCACACCAGCCATACCCAGTAGGGAGAAATTCTTCTCAGGCACATAGACACCAATCTGATGGATGTTCCACAGACGTGCAAACAGGAATCCCGTAAAACAGCCGATGAACAGCGAGGGGGCAAACGTTCCACCACAGCCGCCTCCACCATTGGTGGCCGAGGTGGCAAACACCTTGGTCAGCAACACCAGTGCTATATATATAATAAGGTATTCAGAATGCCCATAGAACAGCGAACCCGATAGGACTTGGTTCCAGTCAGCTTCCGTCCGTCCATTCAGCAGCAGATTGATAGCATGGTAGCCCTCACCATAGAGCGAGGGAAACAAGAAGATAAGCGTGCTAAGAATGATACCACCAATAAGGAGCTTCACATAAGGTTTGTCCTTAAAACGGCCAAACACATCCTCGCAGACATTCATAGCACGAATGAAATAAAGACTTACCAGTCCGCACAAAATACCCAGCAGGATAGAGGCCGGCACGCGCTCTACCGTCCAGTCGCTATCCAGATGGAACGAGAACAGCACGGCATTGTCGCTAAAAATATAGGTAAAGCAGGTAGCCGTAACACAACTAACCAAAATGGGCAACAGCGAGGCCATCGTCAGGTCAATCATCAGCACCTCAAGCGTAAATACCAGTCCTGCGATAGGAGCCTTGAAGATGCCCGCAATAGCACCCGCTGCACCACAGCCCACCAGCGTCATCAGTGTCTTGTTATCCAGTTTAAACAACTGCCCCAAATTAGAGCCGATGGCCGAACCCGTCAACACAATAGGAGCCTCAGCACCCACCGAACCACCAAAGCCGATGGTGATAGCCGATGCAATAACACTCGACCACGTATTGTGCGGTTTCAGGCGTGAACGGTTCGACGAAATGGCATACAGGATGCGCGTAATGCCGTGCGAGATATTGTCCTTGACCACATAGCGCACAAACAGGGAGGTCAGGTAAATACCAATAACGGGGTAGACCAGATAAAGCCAGTTGTAAGAATCAGCGACAAAACGCCCCGTCAGCAGCGCCACTATTTGGTTAATCAACCCATGCAACACGAAGGCAGCCACAGCTGACAGCAGTCCCACCAGAAACGCCAAGATAAGCAGAAGCGTCTTTTCGCTCACATGCTCCGTCCGCCACTGATGCAGCCGCTGCTGCCATGTCTGTTGCATTACTTCCGTTGGTTGATTCTCCATGAATAGCTTACCTAACGTTGCCTACCTTGACCAGATATTCGCCAATCTGCACGGCATTGAGGGCAGCACCCTTGCGAATCTGGTCGCCAGAGAGCCAGAAGGTCAGACCATTCTCATCGGAAAGGTCTTTGCGGACGCGACCTACGAACACATCATCCTTACCAGCCGTTTCAAGCGGCATGGGATAGGTCAGCGTTGAAGGGTCATCAACCAGCGTACAACCCGGAGCTGCAGCAATAGCCTTCTGAGCCTCCTCTACACTGATGGGGCGCTCGGTTTCAATCCACACACTCTCAGAATGAGAACGCAACGAACTGACACGGACACACATAGCTGAGCACTTAGCATCGGTGTGCATAATCTTCCGCGTCTCGTTATACATCTTCATCTCCTCCTTGGTATAGCCATTGGGCTGGAACACATCAATCTGAGGAATAACGTTATAGGCCAACTGATGGGGGAACTTCTTAACGGTCTTCACTTCTCCTTCCTCTATCATTTCCTTGTACTGCTGCTGCAACTCAGCCATAGCAGCGGCACCAGCACCTGAGGCACTCTGATAGCTGCTGACGTGAATACGCTTGATGTGACTGATATTCTCCAGCGGTTGAAGCACCACCACCATCATAATCGTCGTACAGTTGGGATTGGCAATGATACCACGGTGGCGCGTCAAAGCATCCTCGGCATTGCACTCAGGAACAACCAAAGGCACATCGTCATCCATACGGAAAGCAGAACTGTTGTCAATCATCACAGCACCATACTTGGTAATGGTCTCAGCAAACTCCTTCGACGTGCCTGCACCTGCAGAGGTGAAAGCGATGTCAATATCCTTGAAGTCGTCGTTGTGCTGGAGCAGTTTTACCGTCAGTTCCTTACCACGAAAAGTATATTTCGTACCGGCACTACGCTCTGAGCCAAACAACACCAATTCATCCATAGGGAAATTTCTCTCGTCAAGCAGTCGCAGGAACTCCTGACCTACGGCGCCCGAGGCACCAACAATTGCTACTTTCATAAGCTTTAGTATTTATTTACAATCAGACAATTTACCTTTTATTCGGCTGCAAAGATAGAAAATAATCTGGAATTATTAATTATGAATTATAAATTATTTAGTACCTTTGCATCTGAAATGTTGAACATGACATCCTATTTCCCCATAACAAGCCCGACGTTGATATTCTTTGTCGTGCTGCTGATTATCCTGTTTGCCCCGATTATTATGGGCAAGCTACGCATTCCGCACATCATCGGCATGGTACTGGCAGGTGTACTGATTGGCGAGCACGGGCTAAATATCCTAACACGCGACTCATCGTTTGAACTATTCGGCAAGGTTGGCTTGCTGTATATCATGTTTTTGGCTGGTCTGGAGATGGACTTGGAGAGCGTGAAGAAGAACTCACGGCGTTTCCTCATCTTCGGATTACTAACGTGTATGGTACCGCTGCTGCTGACCTATGGCATGGCCATGTGGCTGTTAGGCTATTCGTCGACGGCCTCATTCCTGTTAGGGTGCATCATGGCTTCCAACACGCTGATTGCCTACCCCATCATTAGCCGTTATGGTCTGCAGCGTGATTCCAGTGTCATGCTCAGCGTAGGGTCGTCAATGCTGTCGCTGTTTATGGCTCTTTTGATGTTGGCAGCTTTGGCAGCTTCCTATGGCGAGGATGTTGGCATTGGGTTTTGGTTGCTTTTTCTGCTCAAGTTCATTGTATTCTGTGTAGGTTGTGTCTGGCTGCTCCCCAAAGTGACACGCTATTTTCTGCACCGCTACAGTGATGCGGTGATGCAGTTTATTTATGTATTGTCAGTTCTTTTCCTGTCAGCAGCATGTTCCGAGGCTATCGGTGTGGAAGGTATTGTGGGCGCTTTTATCTCTGGTCTTATCCTCAACAGGTATATCCCTCATGTGTCGCCGCTCATGAACCGCATTGAGTTCATCGGCAACGCCCTGTTTATTCCCTATTTCCTGATAGGTGTCGGTATGCTTATCAATGTAGGTTCGCTATTTGAAGGGCCGCGTATGTTCTGGGTGGTAGCACTGACAGCCTTCTTCGGCACCTTTGGCAAAGCCTTGGCAGCCTACCTGTCAAGCCTGCTGTTCCGTATGCCACAATCGGCAGGCAATATGATGTTTGGTCTGACGTGTGCCCATGCCGCTGGAGCCATTGCTATGGTAATGGTAGGAATGCAGTTAGAGGTAAGCCCCGGGGTCTATCTGGTCAACAATGAGATATTGAACGGTGTGGTTATCATGATTCTCATTACCTGCATCATTAGTACACTCATGACGGAACACGCCTCGAAGCAGATTATATTAAGAGGTGAACGGATTGCGGTAAATAGTGAGAAACATCAGGCTGACGACGAGAAGATACTGCTGTGCGTAAAATATCCTGAGATAGCACCGCAGCTATTGGAACTGGCCATCATGATGCGCAACCAAAAGCTGAACCGTGGCATCGTGGCCTTGAATGTAGTCTATGACGACAATTCATCTGCCGCCAACCGCGAACAGGGACTGCGACTGTTGGAAACCTTACAGCAGCGAGCCAGTTCGGTGGATGTCAGGATGCAGACACAAGTACGTCTGGCCACCAATATCGCCAACGGCATCAAACATGCCTTCCGCGAATATAGTGCGTCGGAGATTATTATGGGGATGCACGTCCATACAGAGGTGAATCCCAAGTTCTGGGGTGACTTTATACAAAGTCTCTACAACGGACTGAACCGTCAGATTGTGCTGACACGCTTTGTACAGCCATTGAATACGCTACGCAGGATTCAGGTGGTCGTGCCCTCAAGAGCTGAGTTTGAGCCTGGGTTCTACCGCTGGCTGGAACGTTTGGCGCGCATGGCTGGCAATCTGGACTGCCGCATCCAGTTTCACGGACGTGAAGAGTCGCTAGCACTCATCCGTGAATACATCAACAACCGCCACTCCAGCGTCAGGGCCGAATATACATTCATGGCACACTGGAACGAGCTGCCACGACTGGCCGAACAGGTCAGTGAAGACCACATGTTCGTAGTCATCACAGCCCGTAAGGGTACTATCTCGTACAAGAATGCGCTGGACCGACTGCCCAACGAACTCATGCAGCACTTTGCCGGCAAGAATCTCATGATTATCTTCCCCGACCAGTATGGTACGCAGAAAGAGGAGAGCATGACGTTTACAACGGCACAGCACCAAGAGGAAGACAGTATTTACGACACTATCCTGCAATGGATTAACAAGCATAAGAAATGATAGAGATAAAAGATATCAAGAAGAGCTTTGGCTCACTGGAGGTGCTGAAAGGCATCGACCTCACCATCGGCAAAGGCGAAGTGGTTAGCATAGTCGGCCCAAGTGGTGCGGGCAAGACCACTCTGCTGCAGATTATCGGTACACTGGACCGTCCTGACTCGGGGTCTGTCATCGTTGACGGCATCGACACCACTCAATTGACACAGAAACGGCTCTCCGACTTCCGCAACCAGCATATCGGCTTTGTATTCCAGTTTCACCAGCTGTTGCCCGAGTTTACGGCTCTGGAGAATATCATGATACCTGCCTACATAGCAGGCACCTCTACCAAGGATGCCCGCAAGCGGGCAGAAGAGTTACTACGATTCATGGGACTGAGTGACCGTAGCCACCACAAGCCCAACGAACTGTCGGGTGGTGAGAAACAGCGCGTAGCTGTTGCCCGCGCACTGGTTAACACTCCTGCTGTCATTCTGGCCGACGAACCGAGTGGCTCACTGGATTCACAAAACAAGACCGAACTGCATCAGTTGTTCTTCGACCTGCGCGACCAGTTCGGACAGACCTTTGTCATTGTTACTCACGACGAACAACTGGCCAGCATTACCGACCGCACTATTCACCTTAAAGACGGACTGATTGTATGATTAAACTTGGCGATTATAATACCCTGAAAATAATAAAGAGCGTTGACTTCGGACTTTATCTGGACGGAGGCGATGCTGGTGAAATACTGCTCCCTACCCGATACGTGCCTCAAAATGCCAAAGTGGGTGATGAACTGGAGGTGTTTATCTATCTTGACCAAGACGAGAAGCTCATTGCCACTACGCTGCATCCTTTGGCCAAGGTTGGCGACATCACCTATCTGGAGGTGGCATGGGTAAACGAATACGGTGCTTTCCTGAACTGGGGATTGATGAAAGACCTGTTCTGCCCATTCCGAGAGCAGAAGATGCGAATGCAGAAGGGGCAGCACTACATTGTATATATAAAAGAAGACGAAGAAACTCATCGATTACTGGCAACGGCTAAGATTGATAAGTATCTGTCTGCCGAGCGACCTCCCTATAAACATGGTGACGCTGTGGATATTCTGATATGGCAGAAGACTGACTTAGGCTTTAAGGCAGTGGTCGACAACCAATACCAAGGGCAACTCTATGAAGACCAGATTTTCCAGTCCTTGCATACGGGTGACCGTCTGACGGCCTACGTTGACCATATTCGTCAGGACAACAAGATAGACATCACCCTGCAACCAACAGGTAGACGACAGACCGAAGAGTTTTCTGAGGTATTGCTACGCTATCTGCAAGAAAATGGTGGCCACTGCGACTTGGGCGACAAAAGTCCGTCGGAACTGATTGCCGACCGTTTCAAGGTATCGAAAAAGGTGTATAAAAAAGCAGTCGGCGACTTGTACCGTCGCCGACTGATAACTATCTCCAACAATGGGATAGACCTTGTTTAGAGAATACGTCCTACCAAACGGAAACTCAGCACTGGATAAACGGAGATGTCAGAAATAACCTTGATGACATCGCCACCGTCGCCACCGGCATTCTCTGCCTTCAACTCACGCTCACCGCTGGCATCAGTTACCATCACCTTTGGAGTGCCCCAGAACTGAACGCCTAAGTCAAACTGGCAACCAATACGCTTCTTGGGAACGGCACGGCCAAAGCCCAGTCCTAAGTAGGGACGGAAACTATTTACCTTGATGCTAGCATCCATATTACCCTGACCATCAGGTGCGATGAAGTAATCACCCAGCTCGGCACCAATTTTCTTCAAGCCATACTGCTCCACAAAAGGTCTGGCCATAGGATTCTCCATAGCAGCATTCCAACGAGAGACAGACAGCAAAGCACCATTCTTCTTATTATAAACATCAATCACCTTTTCTGAGCCGAAATAAGCACCCACCGTTACACGGAAGCTGCTGGCTTTCGGGAAAGGATATACGTCAAACAACACATGACCGCCACCCAGCTTTGCTTCTCCCTGTACGTCCAACTGCTCAGGAATGTTTGCAGGAATCTGCTGGTTATCGGGCAACAATTTATTGAGTTCTGTAATATGTCCTGAATACTGGCCAATCGTAGCATTAGCTCCCTCAACACCCAAGTCCAAGTCCGTATTCACCTTGATATTTGGGAAAATGTCTACACCGGCACGAACACCAACATACGGTGTAATGACCGTAGCAGCATCAATGGTGATACCCGTTGTACCAACGCCTACACCAACGCCTACGCGGTTAAAGATGCCATAATCTTTTGTTTCCAACTGGGCTGAAGCCTGACCTAAACCGATAAAAGCTACTGCACAAACTAAAAATAATTTCTTCACACTTGATTGATATTAGTTATATAATGATTAGATAGGTGCAAATATAAGCAAAAAAACAATATGTTCCAAACTTTCAAAAGAAAATTTGGAACATATCTTGTTATTTCCCTGTCAAGCCCGTGCTTAGAACTCGGCTGATTTTGGAGTACGGGGGAACGGAATGACGTCGCGGATGTTCTGCATACCCGTTACGAACAATATCAGACGCTCGAAGCCCAGACCAAAGCCTGCATGAGGGCAAGAACCCCAGCGGCGGGTGTCCAAATACCACCACAGGTGGGTCGTATCCATGTGGCGACGCTCCACCTCACTCATCAGCTTATCGTAGCTTTCCTCACGAACTGAGCCACCAATGATTTCACCAATCTGCGGGAACAGTACATCAGTACCCTGCATCGTAGGACCGGGAGCCACGGCACCCTTATATCCCACTGAGCCACCATCGGTCGTATCTTCATTCTGCTTCATATAGAACGACTTGAACTCACGCGGATAATCAGTCATGATGACTGGCTTCTTGAAGTGTTCCTCCACCAGATAGCGCTCGTGCTCAGAAGCCAAGTCATCGCCCCAGTTGCAGGGGAACTCAAACTTCTTGCCGTTCTTGATGGCCTCTTGCAGAATGTTGATACCCTCGGTATAAGGCAGACGGACGAAGGTTTCCTTCAGCACGCCTTCCAGACGGGCAATCAGCGTCTTGTCTATCATCTGGTTCAGGAACTGCAGGTCGTCCTTGCAGTTGTCCAGTGCCCAGCGAACACAATACTTGATAAAGTCTTCCTCCAAGTCCATCAGCTCTTCCTGGTCCAAGAAAGCCACTTCAGGCTCTACCATCCAGAACTCAGCCAGATGGCGCGGCGTGTTCGAGTTCTCGGCACGGAACGTCGGGCCAAAGGTATAGATGGCACCCAGTGCCGTAGCACCCAGCTCTCCTTCCAGCTGACCTGATACCGTCAACGAGGTTTGCTCGCCAAAGAAGTCGTCGTCGTAGATAATCTTACCGTCCTCACCCTTCTTCAGGTCGTAGAGGTTCTTGGTCGTCACCTGAAACATATTGCCAGCGCCCTCACAGTCGGAGGCTGTAATCAGAGGGGTATGGAAATAGAAGAAGCCATGCTCATGGAAATAGGTATGGATGGCCATTGCCATATTGTGGCGAATACGCATCACGGCACCGAAGGTGTTTGTGCGCAGACGCATGTGAGCATTCTTGCGCATCACCTCAAACGACTGTCCCTTCTTCTGCATCGGATAGGTATTGTCACAGAGACCATAGATTTCCAGCGACGTGGCCTGCACCTCTGAGGTCTGGCCTGCACCTTGGCTTTCCACCAACGTGCCGACGGCACAGATACAACTGCCCGTTGTGATTTGCTTCAGCAGTTCCTCGTCAAACTTCGTCGGGTCAACTACAACCTGCACATTCTTAATCGTGGAGCCGTCGTTCAGCGCGATAAAGTCTACGGCCTTACTACTGCGATGAGTACGCACCCAGCCTTTCACACACACTTCTTTACCAAAATCCGTACTGCTCAGTACATCAACTATCTTTGTTCGTTTCATTGTCAATTATCAGTTGTAATTATCAATTACTCATACGCGCCCATGCGCAGACGGTCAACCTCCTCCTCAGTGAGGTAGCGCCAGTCGCCACGACGGACATTCTTCTTGGTCAGGCCGGCAAACTGCACACGGTCGAGTTTCAGCACCCTATAGCCCAGACTCTCGAAGATACGACGCACGATGCGGTTCTTGCCCGAGTGAATCTCAATGCCCACCTGCTTCTTGTCTACAGGGTCGGCATACTCAATGGCATCGGCCTTGATTTCGCCGTCATCCAGCGTGATGCCCTCGGCAATCTGCTGCATATCGTGGGCGGTTACGTTCTTATCCAGATAAACGTGGTATATCTTCTTCTTCAGGAACTTCGGATGGGTCAGCTTAGAAGCCAGGTCGCCATCGTTAGTCAGCAGGAGCACACCCGTCGTGTTGCGGTCCAGACGGCCTACGGGATAGATGCGCTCAGGACAGGCGTTCTTCACCAAGTCCATCACCGTCTTACGCTGCTGCGGGTCGTCGCTCGTGGTCACGTAGTCCTTCGGTTTGTTCAGCAGCACGTAGACTTTCTTTTCCATCGTGACGGGCTGGTCGTGGAACTTCACCTCATCGGTGCGCAGCACCTTCGTACCCAGCTCCGTAACAACCTCGCCATTGACCATGACCACACCAGCCTGAATGAACTCGTCGGCCTCGCGACGGCTGCAAACACCGGCATTAGCCAAGAACTTGTTCAGACGGATAGGCTCATTGGGGTCGTAGTTCTCCTCCTTGTACTCAATACGCTTCTTCATGCTGTACTTCGCATTGGGGTCGTAGCCCGGTGTGTGCGGACGATAGCCACCCTGACGCTGCTGGTAGCCACCACGCTGGGGGGCATAGCCACCCTGACGGGGCTGATAGCCGCCTTGCTGATTGTAGCGGGGACGATAGCCCTGCTGACCATACTGCTGGCGGGGCTGATAGCCACCTTCGCCATCCTGCTGCTGGTTGTAGCGGGGACGATAACCCTGCTGCTGACCGTACTGCGGACGTGGACGATAGCCACCCTCACCATCCTGCTGCTGGTTGTAGCGGGGGCGATAGCCCTGCTGTTGACCGTACTGCGGACGCGGACGATAGCCGCCCTCACCGTCCTGCTGCTGGTTGTAGCGGGGACGATAACCCTGCTGACCATACTGCTGGCGGGGACGATAGCCACCCTCGTTGTTATAATTGTTGCGGGGACGATAGCCACCATGCTGAGGGGCACCGCCCTGCAGGCTGGCACCAAAGCCCTCGGGGCGGAACCCACCCTCGTCTTGATTCTGATTGCGATTATAGCCACCCTGTCCATGATAGGAGCGCGGCTGATGAATACGGGGGCGCGGCGAACGGCCCGGACGGTATCCCTGATAACCACCCTCGTAGTCTGCTGTGTTGTGCTGCTGCTGTTCTGTTGACAGCTCTTCGTTTTTCTTTTCGTTCTCGAATTCCATAATCTTTTTCTTTGTTAGTTCTATCTAAGAGCCTCACGGCTCTCCTTGTGTCATTAAATACCTGTATAGTTCATTGGCGTAATAGCCATCAATTCTTCTTTCACCTCGTCGCTGACCTCCAGCTGCTGTATAAACTCATGGATGGTCTGCTCAGTCATCTTCTGGTTGGTGCGCGTCAGCGCCTTCAGTGCCTCGTAGGGATGGGGATAGGCTTCGCGGCGCAGGATGGTCTGAATGGCCTCGGCCACAACGGCCCATGTGTTTTCAAGGTCTTCCTGCAGCTTGCTCTCGTTGAGGATGAGCTTACGCAGTCCCTTCAGCGTGCTCTGGATGGCAATCATGGCATGACCCATCGGCACACCCACGTTGCGCAGCACGGTCGAGTCGGTCAGGTCGCGCTGCAGTCGGCTGACGGGCAGTTTCTGTGCCAAGAATCCCAGCACGGCATTGGCCATACCCATGTTACCCTCTGAGTTCTCAAAGTCGATGGGGTTCACCTTGTGTGGCATGGCACTCGACCCTACCTCGCCGGCCTTAATCTTCTGCTTGAAGTATTCCATTGAGATATAGAGCCAGAAATCGCGGTCTAAGTCGATGACGATGGTATTGATGCGGCGCATGGCATCGAAGATGGCACCCAGCCAGTCGTAATTTGATATCTGAGTGGTCCACTGCTCGCGCTCCAGCCCCAGCTTCTCGCTGACGAAGCTGTTGCCAAACTCGCGCCAGTCGTACTGCGGATAGGCTACATGATGAGCATTGAAGTTACCCGTTGCACCACCAAACTTGGCGGTGATAGGGGTGTCCTTCAGGGAACGCAGCTGCTCTTCCAGACGGTAGACATACACCATCAGCTCCTTTCCGAGACGTGTCGGCGAAGCAGGCTGCCCGTGGGTCTTGGCCAGCATCGGCACGTTCTTCCACTGCTCGGCATAGTCGTTCAGCTGCTCTATCAGCTCCTCTACCATTGGATAGTACACCTCCTCCAATGCCTCCTTGACTGAAAGGGGCACACTGGTGTTGTTGATGTCCTGTGAAGTCAGTCCGAAGTGGATGAACTCCTTGAAATCCGAACTACCATCCAGCTTCTCCTTGATGAAGTATTCAACGGCCTTCACGTCATGGTTGGTGGTCTTCTCAATCTCCTTCACACGGGCAGCATCCTGCTCCGTGAAGTGGCGATAAATGTCGCGCAACGATTCAAACAAGCTGTGGTCAAAGTCGGCCAGCTGGGGCAAGGGCATTTCACAGAGCGCGATGAAGTATTCAACCTCCACACGCACCCGATAACGTATTAAAGCATACTCAGAGAAATATCCTGCCAGTTGTTCTGTCTTGTTCCTATAACGGCCATCAATAGGCGAGATGGCGGTCAGTGCATCCAGTTCCATTGTTCCTTTTATACCTTATTAATAAATATATAGCTATATCTTTCTCTAACAAAAAAGTCCCTCTCGGGACTCTTCTCAGTGGGCGTTGACGGATTCGAACCGCCGACCCTCTGCTTGTAAGGCAGATGCTCTAAACCAGCTGAGCTAAACGCCCTTTTATCGTAAAAGCGATGCAAAGGTACAGCTTTTTTCCGAAACCACCAAACTTTTCCTCCACTTTTTTATCTGCCAACCTATTACGATAGGGCTGCGAAGCGACACGACAGGCTTATGACAAACCCACTGAGCAATGGCTGACAAGGGGGTAGCCATAGGCGTTATTCGCAGTATAATTTTGGTTCTCTTGAAGAAACCAGTGGTTTCTCCGTAGGAAACCATCGGTTTCTCGCGCGGCAACCACTGGTTTCCCCCAAGGAACCCAATGGTTTCTTCAAGGGGAACCAATCATGTCATTAGGCGGGGACTGTCGTTAGGCACATAAAGCCCAAAGTCTGTGGGCAAAATAAAAGAGGATGCAACGGTGCATCCTCTTCGGGAAGTGGGCGTTGACGGATTCGAACCGCCGACCCTCTGCTTGTAAGGCAGATGCTCTAAACCAGCTGAGCTAAACGCCCTTCGTTGTAAAAGCGGTGCAAAGGTACGGCTTTTTTCCGAGACCGCCAAACTTTTCCACCACTTTTTTACATCTTTATTGTTTATTTCGCTCTTCCTCCAGTTCCTTGCGCAGCTGTTCGTTCTCAGCCTGCATGTCCTGCAACTGGGCGTTCAGCGCGTCTATCTCGCCTTGTGTCAGCGACTCAGAGGCTTCGGCATCGGCCTTGCGGCTTGTGTTCGAGGTGCCGAAGCACCACGTCAGCCCCACCTCAAAACTCACCTGCTGCAAGCGGTCTTTCAGGGCCATGCCACCGTTGCCTTCGTAACTGTTCCATCCGATTTCAAAGTTGGCGGCCAGCTTCGGGGTCAGCCGGAACGTGTTCAGCACGCCAAAACTGAGGTCACTGATATAGCTGGCTGCCGACATATTGCGCGAGAACCCGGCACCCACGTAGGGGATGCAGTTCCACAGCCGATAGGGATTATGCCCCAGCAACAAACTGCTGACATTGAACATGATTTGTTCGTTCAGTGTCCAATACTTGTCAGCCTTCAGCCCGTCGTCACTTTTTGAGCCCATCTGCCACAGGTTCAGCTTGGTGCGCAGCGCCAGTGCCGATGTCATCCAGCGGCCTCCGGCCACCGAAAGCCCCCAGCCCGTATAGCTCTCGCCACTGGGGAAGTGGTGGAAGGGGGCCACCAACGACCTCTCCCCTACTCCATACCAAGCATTCCACGCAATACCCGCCTGTGCAAACCAACGGCTATCTTGAGCCTGAGCCGTCAGCGTCAACACCATCGCTACACCTATTAATATCAGTCTTCTCATATCTTTGCCATATTACTTGTTTCTGTTCCTACAAGTGCAAAAATAAACAAATAAATCAGAAATACAAAGCATTTTATTGGATATTTCGCATTTTTATCCTACTTTTGCAGCCAGTTAATCAAATGTTTCAGAAGAAAATGAGAAGAATAGCCCTATTTGTTGCCTTGCTCACCACCAGTACGCTGACCATAAAGGCTCAGGACAACAGAATGTTTAACCACCTCGACCTGGGTGTTACGCTCGGCACGACAGGCATCGGCATTGATGCCGCCATGCCCGTCTGCGACATCGTCAAGCTGCGGACAGGCTTCGAGGTCATGCCCCGCTTCAACCACGATATGCACTTCGACGTGCAGTCCTTCGACGATAAAGGCATAGTCACGGATGCGTCCTTCAAGCAAATGTCAGACCTGCTATACGGCATGACAGGCTTCAAGGTCGACGAGACCGTCATCATGCAGGGCAAGCCCACCATGTGGAACTTCAAGCTATTAGTCGACATCTATCCGCTGAAGAACAACAAGCACTGGCGCGTAACGGCTGGTTTCCACTGGGGCCCCTCTAAGATTGCCGAGGCAGTCAACGCGATTGAAGACTCTCCTTCACTATTTGCCGTTGGTATGTACAACCACCTGTACGACGTGGCCTATAAAGACTGGGTGCTGGACATCCCTACACCTATCATCGACACAGAAACAACGGGTGCCGTCTACTTAGACCCCGTCATGGAACAAAAGCTACTCGACTTTGGGCGCATGGGTATTCCCGTAGGCAAATACGCCAGAGACTATACCGATGCAAAAGGTGTTACCCATCAGAAAGGCGACCCCTACTATATGGAACCCGACGAGAACAGCATGGTCAGGGCAAAGGCTCGCGCCAACAGCTTCAAGCCCTACCTCGGCGTTGGTTACGAGGGACGGCTCATCAAAGGCAACGACAGCTATCACGTCGGCTTCGATGCAGGTCTGATGTTCTGGGGCGGCACGCCCAGCATCATTACCCACGAGGGAGTTAATCTATCCAAGGATGTAGAGGACATCCACGGCAAGGTAGGCTCTTACGTCGACTTGGTAAAAGGCTTCAAAGTATTTCCCGTACTCAACCTACGCATTACCCGCCGCATCTTCTGATGATACAAACAAAAAAAAACGCCCAATATTGGGCGTTTTTTTGTTTGGTTAAGAAGCTATTATTTGATAACCATCTTCTTGCCATTAACGATATAAAGACCCTTGGAAGGGGTAGCAATACGACGACCTTGCAAATCGTAGATAACCTGCGGTTTCTTCGTTGCAGGAGCTTCCAGTTCATTGATGCCCGTAGCATACTCCTCCTCCGTCACAATCTGCAACACATCAGGAGCCGAAGAATTAACGGCCAGATAGCACTTATTAGCTGGCAAATACTGAATATCGCTCTTTACGAAAGCAGGCTTTCCGTCAGTTGTCGTGCCCAACATACGCATCGTGTTCTTGTTGTAATCCACGACATAGCGATGCTCGCGCTCATTGGTATCTACAACATCATTGCAGTAATAGTTACCTCTTAGAATATTTGCACCCAAATTGGCAGAGGTTGATGGGTCAAGCAACGTCAACTTATTGCCTGACGGAGTAGCCGAACCACAACGGAACAAAACTGGAGCCTTAGTTGGAACATCTCCCGTTACCTCCTTGATAACGGCAACACCTCTGCTATAGTCCACCTTGCAAACGGTGTACACCTTCGTGTCAGTTGCTGAAGGCTTGAAAGGGAAACCAGCATACATTGTCGACCAATACGAACCATCAGCAGAAGCCATTATGTCAGGTTTCACACCAAAATACTGCGTATTACTCTGGTCAATAGGCAAGAACCACCAGTTTCGGTAGCCTCCTCCGCCTCCCTGCATCGTCATTGGACTTGAACTTCTTGTATTATCTACCAAATAAAGAGAAACACCGGCAGTAGAGCCATACATACGATAAGTATTATTAGGCGTAATAATCACATTCAGGCAATAGCCATAGTCACTCAGATTAAGGCCCTGTCCTATCAGATTACAGGAATTGCTACTAAGCTGTTCAATATAGCAGATAGTGGCAGGATTACAAGCAACCTTATCTTCAAAGTCATCAGCCGACAACATACGCATCGCCTTCAAGTCAACATCAGTACCCACGCGATAGACACGTGTATCAACAATCGAGATGTAACGTTTGGTGTCTGCATTCTGCACACGATAATAGTTAGTACCATTCAGCTGACCGCCCTGCGCAAAAGCAGCCAGCGGAGCTATTGCCAATAGATAAAGTAAAACTCTCTTCATATCCTTTATATACCTATTGTATTATTAATGAAAAAGAGCCCGGCCTACATCAACCGTAAGGCCGGACTCCAATTTATCGTTTCACTTATGATTACTCAGCGATGCAGATAGCTACGCGGTTCTCAATAGCCTTAGCGAAAGGCTGAACAGTGTCGCCTTTAGCCTCAACCTTAATACGAGAAGCAGCAATCTTGTACTGATTGGTCAGTGCCTTAGCAACTGTCTGAGCACGGCTCAGAGACAGACGCTTGTTAATCTTAGCATTACCAGTACCCTTATCAGCATAACCTGTTATCTCTACGGTAGCGTTGGGGTTAGCGTTCAGGTAGTCAGCAACCTCCTTCACCTTAGCTCGCTCACTCTTAGCAATAGTATAGCAGTTGATAGTGAAGAATACGTCACGACGGAACGGTTCCTTCTTTGCCTCAACAGCCTGAGTAGCTACAACAGGAGGACAGGGCTTCTCAACAACGCGCTCAATAACCTTCTCAATAACACGCTCAACGGGCTTCGGAGCCTCGATGGTGCGAGTGCTATAGGTCTTACCGAGGTTAACCTTTACACCAGCCAGTGCGTTGAAGTACCAGTCCCAGTCGCTGGCCTTCTTACCATTATAGCGGTCGCTCAGTGTATTAGCATTCACCTCAACACCCAGACTAACAGCATTGCTTACCTTGAAGTCTGCAGCAACACCGGCACGGCCGTAAGCACGTACCTTTGTGCCATCCCAGAGGTAAGAGATGTTCTCAGGATTGCCATGCTTGTAGTAAGCACCCAGCTCATTCTCGATTCCATCTTTATCCATATCCCAACCAATGTTAGCACCAGCACCAGCAAATACGCTGAAATTGAAGATACGGTTAGGATTGTAGCCACAGAACAGGTTTGACAGATTGAAAGTCAAGTCAATGCCAGGAGCAACGTACATCCACTTCCAGTCTATAGTACCACTTGGTCGAACATCGTCGCCCACGCTAAACGGATTAAGTTCAATACCAGCACGGCTCTGCCAAGCATTAACAGCCAGACGCATACCAAATACTGGGGTGAACTGACGACCAACAGCAACCTGTACGTTAGGAGAAATCAAGTCACTAAAATCGATTTCACCAAGTGTGTACTGGGCACCGCCCTGCAACTGAATGTACCAATACGGATTGTGTACATACTCTGTCTTTGCCTCCTGAGCAGATGCAGTCAGCACACCACCCAGCATCAGGCAAGACAACAATACTTTCTTGATATTCATAGTCTTATCTTATTTTTTACGTTTCTAAATGTGAATATTAGTAAACCTTGATGTAATACTTCTTGGCAGCAATCTTACCATTGTAGCCCAAGCACTCGTAGATGATTTCAAGAACAGTTCCAACAGGAGCATCAACTGTGTACTCGAAAGGCTTCTGGAGGTTATATTCAGAACCATCAAATACAGCGTTCATGGCAGTACCATCAGTATTGAACTTCTTAGGATTAACAGTCTTGTTCATGTCTTTTGCATCCCAAGCACCGCAAACAGCAACATACTTCTTAAATGCAGGGATAACAGTCTCACCAGTCAGTGTGGTGGGATACAGCTTCAGCTTAGTACCCTTCTTCACCGATGTAGGAGCAACATACATACGGCTGGGATAGAAATAACCAGCATCAGACTGAGCAATCAGAGCAGGCTGCAAGAAACGGTTAGGATTCTTTGCAACAGAAGTAACCTTACCGAAGAGCTTATTCTGAACATTAATAACCTTATTCAGAACCTGCTCTATTTTACCACCAATTCCATCAACACCACTAAGTGCGCCTTCAAGACCGTTCTTAATAGAATCAAACAAAGAAGTAATGTCTATGCGCTGCTCAGGTGCAGAACCAGAACCCTTTATTGACTCGATTGTCAAAGTTTGAGTGGTTTCAGGAATCTTTGTACCATCAAACTCACCGAATTTACCAGCCTCAATAGTAACTGTAGACTTCTCTGTTTCAAAACCAACAGAAAGACCACTGATAACCAGTTCCACTTTACCGTCAGGAGAGGTCACAATATTACCAGAGTTAGCGGGCAAGCCAATCTCTACGTTAATTGCGCCAGCAATCATATTAATCAGCTCCTGAGAGAATGCTTTTTCTTTAGCAGTCAGTTTGTTCTGCAACTTAATGATACCCTCAGAGTAATCTGCATTATGAAGGAAGTCGAAACCAAGAGACTTCACGCTGAATGCAGCGAGGTCGTACTTAGAAACGTAGTTCTTCCAGTCACCTGTAGTAGCATCCTGCCACTGAGCCTGAACACCCAGACGGGGAACATCAGCCTTCATGCCAGAAACAACAGTGAGAGCCAGCTTAGCTACATCAGCCACACCAGTCTTCGACCAGTCAGACATGATATTCTTAACATCATTCTTAATCTGAGAGGTCTTCATATCGAAGCACAGAGTTACATCCTTAACATCGTCCTTCTTAATCTCAGCGTTAGCAACATAGAAACCGTTGGCAGAAGCACGCTGTGAACCCCACTTGAGCTGCTCAGTGCAAGGCTCGAGAGACGACAGAGTAACCTTAGAAACCTGATTGTCAGAAGTGCGCAGGGTAAAGAACTTGCCATCGAAATCAACGTTAGAAGGATTAACCGTTACATACAGTTTACCAGCATTGCCAGCACCCTCGTTCATCAAGATACCATCCTCAACATGATATACATTCTGTGGATTAATCTCAGCCAACTCACTGCGGAGAATAGCAGGAGTACCACTTGCCCAAACATCGGCATACTCATCACCAGCGGGGAAGTCATAGCCCATTTCACCAGCATTGATTACTTCACCATAGTAAGCAGCGAGAACATTGCTCTGAACATCAATAGGATATGCGAATGAACCGAAGATGGGATTAACAGCAGCCTGAACGGTGATGCCTGTAATCTCAGTACGGAGAGCCTTCAGTATTTTCTCAACATCAGCCTTCAGGTCGTCAATCTGCTCCTGCAGAGCCTCGTCAGCAGCCTTATAAGCATCAATCAGCTCCTGCAGGTTCTTGAACTCACCCTTGTAGTTATTGTGGATGAAATTATAAGCACTGTCTGCAACTTCAACGGCACGATTCCACTCCTTAGAACGCTTTGCGATAGAATCGTAAGCCTCGTTCCACTTTTCCTGATTTGCCAATACATAGTCACGGACATCATTCCAACTCTGAGCATTCTTAGCAATAGAGTCGTATGCCTCGTTCCACTTTGCACTGTCCTGAGCAACAGTAACCAGCACCTCTGCCGCTTTCTCTACAGCAGCATTAAGGTCGTCACCCCAGTATGCAACCAGCTTTGCCCACAAAGCATCCATACCGTCAAGTCGTACAGAATCTGCTTTAGCCAGGTCACTTGCATACTGAGCCAAGCCCTTTGCCTGAGCGATGACCAAATTATTTTTAGCGATACGCTCAGCCAAAGAAGCAGTATCCTTCTCCAGTTCCTCCAAACGCTTTGCTATCGTACCTTTAGAAGCATCATAACCATTTATACCCCACGCCTGCATATAGGCCGCAAATTCAGGACTCTTAACAAAGTCTTCCACTGACACGATTCCGCCCCCAGACCCAGGCTCATAACCATTAGCCTTAAGATAACTCTCCACCAACTTGTCGAATTCGTTTTTCTTAAAATTGTCAAAAACTGAGCTTCGAAGATAGTTCTCCATTTCCTGCACTTGAGTATTATAAACTTCCTCAAGTGTGGCATACTTCTCCTGAAGTTCAGCATAGTTGTCACCTTCGTAGTCCTTACAAGACACGAAAGAACTCGTAGCAGCTACCAAAGCAACTGCAAAGAGCAAACCATTAATGATTTTCTTTTTCATGAACTTTTAAAATTAAATTAATATTATAAAACCTTATTGATTCTCTTATTTTTCCTATTATTATCGATACACACTGCGAGGCAAGCCCTACAAATCGCGACAAAATTAGACATTTTTTTTCAATTAAGCAAAAAAACAATCATTTTTCTTAATAAAAAATGTAAAATTCTTGATTACCCTCTATCCAAACTATCCCAATAGATGTTCTATATCTTGCTGTGGAAGGATGCAAAGCACGGCTCGCCCATCAGGAGTATAGTTTACATTATCGCAGGCAAAAAGGTCATTGACTAATATATCCATCTCTTCATTCGTCAACAACTGGCCATAAGGAATAGCCGCATGACGAGCCAGCGTAAGGGCGAGGGTCGAGTTAGCCGTAACAGAAGCACGACTTTCCGAACCTGGTGTCGCAAGCAATTCCTGTACCAAAGCAACAGGTTGCAACCCCTCAATGCCAGCAGGCACACCATTGACAGCATAGCTCGCTGGCCCCAATGGAGTCAGTTCAAAGCCAAGAGCAGTAAGCGAGGGCAACAAATCATTGAGCAAAACGGCCTCGGAAGGCGACAGTTCCATCACTTCAGGAAAGAGTAATCTCTGGCTCTTGGCTGGTGCCTCGGCCAATTGGTGGAGATAACGCTCATAGCGTACTCGGATATCGGCGCGATGCTGGTCAATTATCATTAACCCCGACTTAACAGCGGTCATCACATAACGCCCCTTATACTGATAGTGAACAGGGGCAATGTCGGTAATGATGGGAGAGGCTGACATTGTTTCCGACTGAGGAACAGGCTCGTCAAAAAGGGCTGGTTGTTCAACGGGCTGCTCTTGGGGCAAGCCTTCGTAGAGACGCTGCCAGTCTTGTGAGGGCTTTTGGCGAAAAGGGTTATACTGAGGATTGGAAAGCACCTTGGGGGCTGCAATTCCATCCTGTTTTACTGAAGTGAATGCCGGAATGTCGGGTTTACCTTCTGTGTCAAAGTCAATCTGGGGTATCTCGCAAAACTGGCCGATTGCATCCTTAACGGCTGCCGCCAAAATCTGCCAGATAGCTTGTTCGTTCTCAAACTTAATCTCTGTCTTGGTAGGATGGATATTCACATCAATATCGGCAGGATTAACTTCGAAATATATAAAATAAGGTACGTGCGTACCTAATTGTATTAATCGGTCGTAGGCTTGTTGTACCGCTTTGTGGAAATAAGCATGTTTCATAAAGCGCCCATTAACAAAGAAATGCTCATGAGCCCCTTTCTTGCGAGCCGTTTCTGGCTTACCCGTAAAACCTGTAATACGGCACATAGCCGTATCAACATTAACAGACAATAAGTCCTGTCCATAGCGACGGCCATAAACATCGGTAATACGCTGGCGAAGCGAACCGCTGCGCAGATTCATGAGTTCCTGTCCGTTAGAATGTAAAGTGAAATGGATGGAAGGATAAACCAAAACGATGCGTTCAAAGGCTGTCAGAATATTGTTCAACTCCGTCGCATTAGACTTTAGGAACTTACGCCGGGCGGGCACATTAAAAAACAGATTGTTAACCGTAAAGCTGCTGCCGACCGAGCACGAACAAGGCTCCTGACTCTCAACACGAGAGCCTGAGAGTTGCAAACAAGTTCCCACCTCAGCAGAGGCTTGCCGAGTGCGTAGCTCCACTTGCGACACGGCAGAAATAGAAGGCAGTGCCTCACCACGAAATCCCATCGTATGGAGCGCAAACAGGTCATCAGCCTTGCGTATCTTAGAAGTAGCATGACGCTCAAAGGCCAGACGAGCATCAGTTTCTGACATACCACATCCGTCGTCAATAACCTGAATAGATGTACGTCCAGCATCAACCACTAACACGTTGATAGTGGTGGCACCAGCATCCACCGCATTCTCAACCAGCTCCTTGATAACAGAAGCCGGCCGCTGTATCACCTCACCAGCAGCTATCTGGTTAGCAACACTATCGGGAAGTAGCTGTATGATATCTGCCATCGTTCGTTGTACGTTTAGGAATCTCTAAGCGTTTCTGCTCCTTCAGTTCAGTGCCGGCTTTCTTGGGCCGCCAGTTGAAAATGTCCTGCTTATTAAGCGGACGGATATAATCAAACCATGCATACTGAGGCAAGAAATACTTATCGGGGGGTATTTGCGTCATGGGATAGAGCACGCCAGACGGTTTCTCTAACCATATTTTCTTCATCTGACGGTTCTCAAGAAACATCTTCAGGAGTGGTGTTTCTGTATAGTTCAAACCTATAAGCGTACTATCTGAATCGTCAATAGGATAATAGACCAGCAACACATTGTCAATGGCATGACTCTCTCGAATCTCTCCTTTTTGGAAGAAAGCCTTCATTTCCTTAGAGGACACCTGATTAAAATGCACCGAGTCAGCCATTTGTTCAGCAGAAAAAGCCTGCCCAATGACATGGGCATGGTCAATGGCAGAGTCCTTCATATAAACACGTATCTCCTCGCCAAAGAGTTGCTGGTTTTGGTTCCACACAATGGGGTCTTGATACATAGTCACACAAGAGTCCTGCGAGTTATACACCAACGAGTCACAAACCGCCTGCACATCAACGCGATAGGCTCGTACATGATGATAGGCATGGATTTTGCGATAAACGGAATCGGTACGGATGTTAAAAGTAAATATCTTAAAGGTGTCAGCATGCATAAAGAGTGAATCACGCTGAGAATAATCAATAGTAACGGCCCGTTGAGTAGCCATAGCATAGCCCGTGGAGTCATTATATTCGCAGTAGTCGCCCATAAGCATATTTTTGTTGACCGTGTCGTTATAGATAACGTTGCGATAAGCATAGTTTGTCCCATCAGCAGCGTTGTGATAGACACTATCGCCAATAAGAGTCTTACCACCATCCTTGATAATGGAACGGCTAAAGAGCTGCGACTGCTCGGTGCGAGTATTATAATAGCCATTCTCACTATAAATATGGCTACCACCCGACGTGATGTTCGATGGGCCAACAATGTGAGCCTGCGAAGTACGGGTATCGTAATAGAGAGAGTCAGTAGTCAGAAAAAGCTTCTTATCCTTCAGCTGTACGTCATAATAGAATATAGCGAGTTTCGTGTCAGTGTGATACTCGCCCCAGTCAGATGTCAGCACGGAAGAACCGTCAACCAACTTCCCCCCTTCAAAGAAGTTGCCGAAGTTGTAAAGCCGGTCGTAATCAAGCGAATCTGTATAAAGCGTAGACTTACGATGCTTAAGCACAACATTATAACGAGCTTGCGCCAGCTGGTCATTACCATCATAATAGGCATAGTCGCTGGTCAATCGGAGTGTGTCGCCTTGTATCATCTTCACATGACCAAAAGCCTCAAAAGAGTTGGATGCTTCATAAAAATGAGCACTATCACAATACAAATTAGCTCCGTTATGCCGAAAATGTACATGACCGTTGAGCACCTGTGCATCGCCATTACGATACTGGTCATAGTGCAAGTTGTCGGCGTGAATAAGATAGACACGCTTATCCTCCACTTTCTTCTGGCGAGGTGTACGCTTCTTCACAGGCTGCATGGCAAACACCACTGCCAGCACCAGCACAGAAAGAACAAAGACTACAAACCGCCTCATCTCTCAACTACCTCACCCACCCTTCGTATTCAAACTGACAGTCGCGGTAACGGTCGTTGATACGGACATAGGTAGACTTGATGCGCTTCACCACCCAGTCGTGTAACACCTGATTGCGACGCTTGTTCAGCACCAAGTTCTTCATAACCTGAAAATCCTCCGTAACCGTAGCTTTATGACCTTCGACACGACTTTTCAGTTTAGCAATGGCACATACCGTCTTGCCACGCTCATTGAACATAGTAAAAGGCTTAGAGACTGCTCCAACCGCCAATGTGTCAACAGCCTTAGCTACCTCAGGCGGCAACTCAGCCAACTTGAAGCGCGAAGTACGACCTTCCTGAGTGATGTTAGCCATCAAACCATGATTGTTGCGTGTGTCCTTGTCGTCGGAAATAACAGACGCACCAGCCTCAAAAGAGAACTTACCGTCGACAATGTCCATACGGATAGAATCCAGACGAGCCAACGCCCTGTCAACAGCCTCGTCACTGACAATAGGCTTACGCAAAATATGGCGCACCTTAATTTTATCACCACGCTTGTCAATGAGCTGAATGATATGGAAACCAAACTCCGACTCTACTATTTTAGAAACACGTTTGGGGTCAGTCAAGCTAAAGGCTACATTCGCAAAGGCTGGGTCAAGCATTCCACGACCCATATAATCAAGTTCTCCACCACGGCGACCTTCCGGGGCTTCTGAATACAGACGAGCCAGTGTCTGGAACGACGATTCACCCTTATTAATACGGTCAGTATAATCACGCAGTTCCTCTTTCACACGGTTGATTTCCTCCTGTTCAATCTTTGGCTGCTGGGTAATGAGCTGCACCTCAACCTCGGTAGGCACGAAAGGCAAACTATCAGGAGGCAGTTCCTTGAAATAGCGACGCACTTCAGCAGGCGACACCGTAATATCCTGTACCAGCTTCTGCTGCATACCCTGCACCAACTTTCGTTCCCTGCACGATTCGCGCAAGTCAGCTCGTATTTGGCTGATAGTTTTCTTATGATACTCTTCCAGTTTTTCACGAGAGCCAATCGTGGAAATCATATCCTCCAGATATAGCTCGACATCCTGTGCTATTTCCGAATCCGTAACCTCAATACTATCAATAATAGCCTGATTAAGATAGAGTTTCTGCACAGCAATCTGCTCAGGAATAGAACAGTCTGGGTCGCCAGACCAGTGCAATCCACTCTGTTGCCCCTGAATGCGCATGGCTTCCACGTCAGATTTAAGGATAGCTTCATCGCCAACTACCCAAATGACTTCGTCAACAACGGTTCCCGTAGGAGTCGTTGCCACAACACTGTCAGCCTGTTGTTGTGCTTTTGTCAGCGAGACCAACGAGAATAGTATGCTCAGTATGAGTAGTTTTCTTTTATTCATGCTTATTGATTGTCTTTAATATTTCAGTATTGATGACCACAGGATACTCCTTGCGCAGGTCACTGACCCAAATGCGTTCAAACTCGTCCTGCAAGTCAGCCGTCACCAGAGCACGGACATCGGTGTAGTCTTCCGGCTTCTTGAGCATCTTACCATAGGTGGCATCAATGGGATAACCGCTGACACTGTCAACCTTGACATCTTGCACCTTAAACACTTCACGGTCAATCAGCGGGTTATCACCTTTCTTGAATATTCCCTTCTCCACACGAATGCGCATAATGGAATCACTGTTGAACGCAGTACGAAGTGCCTCGTTCCAATCGTCAAACTTCAGGTTCTTCACACACTTAACCACCGCCTTGACATCAGCCTGTTCCTTGACATGATAGGCCATGCCCTTAAAACGAGGCTCCTCCCATTTATATTTTTTCTTGTTATCCTTAAAGTAGCGAGCCAGCGACTCCTCGTCCTTGGCAGCCTTCTCCCAGATAAGACGGTTGCTGATTTCATAGAGCAATAGGCCATCGTGATACTCCTTAATCAAGTAACGTATATCCAAGTCAACAGCCGCCAGCGAATCTGCACGTTCCTGCAACAGGCTTTCTTTGGTCTGCACTCCATTAGAAGCTTTCACCATATCATCCAGTTTACGTTCTGTAATGGCATTACGAGCATTGCGCTGCTCAAGGAACTTTAAGATATTCTCCTTGTGGTATTCAAAGGGTTCTAACTGCTTACGCTCCTTCATAAAAATAATGTGCCAACCAAAAGGAGAGAGCACGGGACGGCTCATCTCACCCGGCTGCAAAGCAAAGGCAGCATCTTCAAACTCCTTAACCAGCTGATTTTGGCTGCACCACCCGACAACACCTCCACGACGGGCAGAGCCCGGGTCTTGCGACACACTCTTAGCCAGTTCCTCAAAGTCGGCTCCTGCCTGCAAAGCCTGATAAACCGAATCAATGCGACGCTTAGCCTCATTCTGCTGTTGCGTAGTAGCCTTTTGAGGAATACTTATCAGAATATGAGCAGGGAGAATAAGTCCACGCGAACCAATGTTCTCCAGCGTCTGGTCATACACCTTATGAGCCTCAGCCAACATATCGTCATCGGTCACAAAGGTTGGACGAACCTGCTGGTCACGATACTGAGCGAACTCTGTTTTGAAAGCCTGCGTCGTGTCAAGACGAGCCTTCAAAGCTGCCAGCACCTTCAATTTGTAGTTGACAAACAAACCAACATACTCTTCAACAGTCTTCTTGTCAATGACCCCGTCCGTATTATTTTTATTGTAAGAATACTCAAACTCAGAACGAGGCACAGGCACACCTCCCACCGTCATGACAATGGGGTCAGCCTCAGACTGCGCCAAAAGCGCAGAACACGGAACAACAGCCAGAAGGGCGGCAAGTATCGACTTAATCATTGGGGCGGCTGTAATTGGGTGCTTCCGAAGTAATGGTAATATCGTGCGGATGGCTCTCGTTTACACCTGCATTGGTAATGCGGGTAAACTTAGCATCGTGCAGTTTCTCAATAGTAGCAGCACCACAGTAGCCCATACCTGAGCGCAAGCCACCCACCATCTGGTAGATAACCTCCTGAACAGTGCCCTTATAAGGAACACGACCGGCGATACCCTCGGGCACCAGTTTCTTCACGTCCTTCGTATCAGCCTGAAAATAGCGGTCCTTAGAACCATGTTCCATAGCTTCCAGCGAACCCATACCACGATAGCTCTTGAACTTACGGCCATTATATATAATAGTGTCGCCAGGACTCTCCTCTGTGCCAGCTACCAATGAGCCAATCATGACACAAGAACCACCAGCAGCCAACGCCTTCACAATATCACCAGAATAACGCAGACCACCGTCGGCAATCAAAGGCACATTCGTACCCTTCAATGCGCTATAGACATCATAAACAGCACTCAGCTGGGGAACACCCACGCCAGCCACCACACGAGTGGTACAGATAGAACCCGGACCGATACCAACCTTCACAGCATCGGCACCATTCTCAACCAGCAGTTTAGCGGCCGCGCCTGTAGCGATATTACCCACCACGATGTCAATGCTGGGGAAGGAAGCCTTTGCCTCACGCAATTTCTCGATGACACTCTTCGAATGACCATGAGCCGTATCTATGACAATAGCATCAACACCGGCATTAACCAAAGCCTGCATACGCTGCAACGTATCAACCGTCACACCAACACCAGCGGCTACACGCAAACGACCCTTATCATCCTTGCAGGCCATTGGCTTGTCCTTGGCCTTAGTAATGTCCTTATAAGTAATCAGTCCAACCAAACGGTTGTCCTTGTCTACAACAGGCAGTTTCTCAATCTTATTCTCCTGCAGAATCTGAGCAGCAGCCGTCAAATCAGTCTGCTGATGGGTCGTCACCAGATTATCTTTCGACATAACATCGTCAATCTTGCGGTCCAGACGACGCTCAAAACGCAAGTCACGGTTGGTGACGATACCTACCAAACGGTTCTCCTCGTCAACAACAGGAATACCGCCGATATGATATTCAGACATCATCTCCAAGGCATCCTGCACGGTAGAGCCGCGACGGATGGTCACGGGGTCGTAAATCATACCGTTCTCTGCACGCTTGACAATGGCTACCTGACGCGCCTGTTCTTCAATCGACATATTCTTGTGAATCACACCAATACCGCCTTCACGGGCAATGGCAATAGCCATCTGGCTCTCCGTCACGGTATCCATTGCTGCGGTTACAAAAGGCACATTCAATTTAATGTTCCGAGAGAAACGGGTTTGTAACTCTACCGTCTTGGGCAGCACTTCAGAATAAGCGGGAATCAACAGGACATCGTCAAAAGTCAGTCCATCCATAACAATCTTGTCTGCAATAAATGATGACATAAAATACTCCTTTTAAATTTTATTGCGTGCAAAATTACTGCTTTTTTCCGAGATAGCAGCCATTTGCACGCAATATTAACACGATTTAATGTGAAATATCAGTTAGCCATTTCCGAGATAAACTTAATACGCACCAGCCGTATCTCATCCTCGGAGCACTCGCTGCCCAGTTCGTCAAGAGCTGCTTCCAGCGAATCGGTCTCGCTGTCGGCAAAATAATCATAGATGTCGTCAACGTGGTCTTCGTCCATGACTTCCTCCAAGAAATAGTCGATGTTCAACTTCGTACCGCTATAAACGATAGCCTCAACCTCATTGAGCAACTCCTCAAACTCCAGCCCCTGAGCCTTTGCAATGTCGTCAAGCGCTATCTGGCGGTCGATGGCCTGAATAATCTTCACCTTCAGTATTGACTTCTTAGCCACCGTGCGAACACGGAGGTCAGCCTGACGCACAATATCGTTCTCATCACAATAGCGCTTGATAAGGTCGACAAACTCCTTGGCGTATGACTG
This sequence comes from uncultured Prevotellaceae bacterium, assembly GCA_947174945.1. Lineage (GTDB taxonomy): Bacteria > Bacteroidota > Bacteroidia > Bacteroidales > Bacteroidaceae > Prevotella. Next base: position 29,797 of record CAMWKZ010000007.1, read on the forward strand.
CTTCACCTTTCCCTCTCCCACTCCCTGGATATTCTTCAGTTCCTCCAGCGTCACGGGATAGTCAGTGGCCATCTGTTCGATGGACACATCCTGAAAGATAACATACGGCGGACGCTCCATGCGCTTGCTTACCTTCTTACGCAGGTCTTTCAGCATAGCACTCAGCGTAGGGTCAAGCGCACCGGTCCCGCCATCGTGCTCAGCCGCCACTTCATAGTCCTCAGAAAACTCTTTGTCTTCCACTATCAGGAACGAGCAGGGCTTCTTCAGAAACTTTTTGCCTGCCGCCGTCAGTTTCAGCAAACCATAGTTCTCAACGTCCTTTTTCAGATAGCCCGCTATCAGTGCCTGACGGATGACAGGGTTCCAATGCTTCTCCTCAAAGTCGGCACCAGCACCAAACAGTTCGTGCTCATGATGCTTATGAGCCAGTACCTCCTCCGTCTCGCGACCTACCACAAAGTCGATGGTATAGTCAGAGCGGAAATTCTCCTTCAGGGCTAATATTGCATTCAGCACGATAACCAATTGCTCCTCGGCCTCGAGTTTTTTCTTGGGATGCAGGCAATTATCACAATTATGGCAATTATCCTGCGTGTACTCCTCGCCGAAGTAATGGAGCAGCATCTTACGACGGCACACCGAAGTCTCCGCATAGGCAGCGGTCTCGGTCAGCAACTGCCTGCCAATATCCTGCTCCGCCACGGGCTTACCCTCCATGAACTTATCCAACTTCTGCAAGTCCTTCTGGGCATAGAAAGTAATACACAGTCCCTCACCACCATCACGACCGGCACGCCCCGTCTCCTGATAATAGCCTTCCAGCGACTTGGGGATGTCGTAATGAATCACAAAGCGCACATCAGGCTTATCGATACCCATGCCAAAGGCGATGGTAGCAACAATGACATCAATGCGCTCCATCAGAAAGTCATCCTGTGTCTGCGAGCGTAAAGCCGACTCAAGACCAGCGTGATAAGCAGCCGCCTTGATGTCGTTAGCCTTCAGTATCTCAGCCAGTTCCTCTACTTTCTTACGCGATAGGCAATAGATGATGCCACTCTTGCCCTGATGCTGTTTGATAAACTTAATGATGTCCTTGTCAACCTCCTTCGTCTTCGGACGCACCTCATAATACAGGTTCGGTCGGTTAAACGAACTCTTGAACTCGTCGGCATCCAAAATGCCTAAGTTCTTCTTGATGTCCGTGCGCACCTTGTCGGTGGCCGTAGCCGTCAGCGCTATGACAGGCGCATTGCCTATCTCGTTAATAATCGGACGGATGCGACGGTACTCTGGACGGAAGTCATGCCCCCACTCCGAGATGCAATGCGCCTCGTCGACGGCATAGAACGAAATCTTGGCTTGTTTCAGAAACTCCACGTTATCCTCCTTCGTCAGTGACTCGGGAGCCACATACAGCAACTTGGTGCGCCCAGCCAGAATGTCGGCCTTCACCTGGTCAATAGCCGCCTTGTTCAGCGACGAGTTCAGATAGTGGGCCGTGCCCTCTTCGCTCATCGAGCTGATGATGTCGACCTGATTCTTCATCAGGGCTATCAGCGGTGAAATGACAATGGCCGTTCCGTCCATCAGCAGCGAAGGCAACTGATAGCACAGCGACTTGCCACCGCCCGTAGGCATCAGCACGAAGGTGTCCTTCCCGTCAAGCACATTCTGCACTATTGCTTCCTGGTCGCCCTTGAACGTATCAAAGCCGAAATACTTCTTCAGGGCTTCCGTGAGGTTCTGTTTCTGTTTTGCCATAGACTTAGTTATATTAATTGGCTATTGCAGATGCGACTTGTTAAGCTGTTCCTGCGCATACTCTGCCGTCACTTCAAAGGACTTTGCCCGCTTGGACGGAACTTCAAACATAGCGTCCATCATGATGCTCTCAACGATAGAGCGCAGACCACGGGCACCCAGCTTATACTCCACAGCCTTGTCAACGATGAGCTGCAGCGCCTCTGGCGTGAAGGTCAGCTTGATGCCGTCCATCTCGAACAGTTTCTCATACTGCTTGACGATGGAGTTCTTCGGCTCGGTGAGGATTTTGGCCAGTGCATCACGGTCCAGCGGGGTCAGATAAGTCAGCACAGGCAGACGGCCTATAATCTCAGGTATCAGTCCAAACGACTTCAAGTCCTGAGGCAGGATGTACTGCATCAGCTCGTTCTTGTCAATCTTGCGGACGTTCTGCACAGAGTTGTAGCCCACGACATGCGTGTTCAAGCGCTGGGCTATCTTGCGCTCAATGCCATCGAAGGCACCGCCGCATATAAACAATATGTTATGTGTATCCACATGGATATACTCTTGGTCGGGATGCTTACGGCCTCCCTGCGGCGGCACGTTGACCATCGTGCCCTCCAGCAGTTTGAGCAATCCCTGCTGCACACCCTCGCCACTCACGTCGCGGGTGATACTGGGGTTGTCGGACTTGCGGGCAATCTTGTCAATCTCGTCAATGAAAACGATACCGCGCTGGGCCGCCTCCACGTTGTAGTCGGCCACCTGCAGCAGGCGAGAGAGAATGCTCTCCACATCCTCACCCACATAGCCAGCCTCGGTAAACACGGTGGCATCGACAATGGTGAACGGCACCTCCAGCATCTTGGCAATGGTGCGGGCCAGCAGTGTCTTGCCCGTTCCCGTGGAGCCCACCATGATGATGTTCGATTTCTCTATCTCCACCCCATTCTCGTCCTGCGGCTGCTGCAACCGCTTATAGTGGTTATAGACTGCCACCGACAGGAAACGCTTGGCCTCGTCCTGCCCAATCACATACTGGTCAAGATGAGCCTTGATTTCCTTGGGCTTGGGCACACGCTTCAGCGCGAAGCCCTTCTCGTTGTTCTTCTTGGCATCAGGCCCATAGCCGTTGGCCACGGCTACCTGATAAGCCTGCGCGGCACAGTCTTCGCAGATGCAGCCCTCCACGCCGGAAATGAGGAGCCTCACCTCCTTTTCCGTCCGTCCGCAGAAATTACACCGTTTCTTCATGCCTTCTTAGCCAACACGTTATCAATCATGCCATATTCCCGAGCCTCCTCAGCCGTCATCCAGTAGTTACGGTCTGAGTCGTTCCACACCTTGTCATACGGGGTGTGCGAGTGCTCTGATATGATGGTATACAGCTCCTTCTTGAACTTCATAATCTCCTTGGCCTCGATTTCAATGTCGGAAGCCTGTCCCTGCACGCCACCTAACGGCTGGTGAATCATGACACGGCTGTGGGGCAGTGCCGAACGCTTGCCCTCCGCACCAGCCACCAGCAGGACGGCGGCCATTGAGGCGGCCATGCCCGTACAGATGGTAGCCACGTCGCTCGATATGAACTGCATGGTGTCGTAGATGCCAAGTCCAGCCGTCACGCTGCCACCGGGCGAGTTCAGGTAGATGCTGATGTCCTTGCCAGAGTCCACTGAGTCCAGATACAGCAGCTGTGCCTGCAGTGTGTTGGCCGTATAGTCGTCAATCTGCGTGCCAAGGAAGATGATGCGGTCCATCATCAGTCGTGAGAACACATCCATCTGTGTCACGTTCAGCTGACGCTCTTCGAGGATGTAGGGATTCAGATACTGAGCCTGCGCGCTCACCACTTCGTCGAGCACGAGACCGTTAATACCAAGATGCTTGGTAGCATATTTTCTAAAGTCGTTGTTCATATTCATGCGTAATAGTAGATACAAAATTACACAAAAAAGTCGGAACGCCATACATTCCGACTTTATTTTTTGGTTAAAGAACTTTAATTCCCGTTTTTACTTCTCGCTGAGTAGCTTCTGGAAGTCCTCCAGTGTGATGTCCTTCTCGTCGAGTTTAACCACATTCTTGAGTGCGGCGGACAGCTTCACGTCAACGGCGCGGTCGACGAGCCCGTCAACATTCTCACGCTTCTTGAGCATCTCTGCGGCGTAGTTGTCAAGGTATTCCTCGGGCACGTTTGACATACCGTACTGGGCAAACTGGGCACGGGCAGCCTCCTTGGCCACGTTCTTCAGGTCGTCGTCCTCGACCTTGATGCCCTGAGCGGCAACGAGCTGCTCCTTTATCATGTGCCATCCAAGCTCCTTGATGCTGGCCTCGAAGTTCTTCTCCACGAAGTCCTCACCCTTGTCCTTGTTGTTGTTCAGCATGATGCGCTTCAGCAGGGCCTCGGGGAACTCCAGCTTGCCAACCTTCTTCTCCATGTGGGCACGCACGTCGAGCAGGAACTTATAGTCTGAGTCGGCCTTGAACTGCTGGCTAATCTGGTCGGCAATCTTCTGGCGGAACTCCTTCTCGTCCTTCACGGCATCCTTGCCGAGAGCCATATCGAACAGCTCCTGATTGACCTCAGCCTTCATGAAGCGGCTGATTTCCGTCACTTGGAACGTGAAGTCGCCCTCGTGGTCCTTCACCTCTTCCTTCTGTATCTTCAGCAGCGAGCTAACCTCTACGTCGCTCTCGGGATATGCCTTGCGGGGGTTCCATGTAATGATGTCGCCCAGCTTGGCACCGTCGAACAGCTTCTTCTGGTCGTCGGCCTTGATGTACTGAGGCATCAGCACGGCATCGGCCACCGTAATGCCACCCTCCTTCACGTTGCCTTCGGCATCCAGCTCACGCAGGTCGCCCTTCAGCATATCGCGCTGCTCGGCATCGTACTGCTCTACCTTGTCGTAGTGGCCGGCACGGCTCTGGTACATCTCCACCTGCTGGTCAACCAGCTTGTCGTCGACGGTGATGTTGTAATAGGGCACGTGGTCCTTGCCGCTGAGCTTGGCCTCGAACTCGGGGGCCACGGCAATGTCGAACTTAAAGGTCAGTGGCTGGTCGCTCTCGAAGTCGAGCTGCTCCTGCTGCTCGCTTGGAAGGGGCTCGCCCAGCATCTGAATCTTATTCTCACGGACATACTCGTACAGCTTCTCGCCCAGCATCTTGTTAACGGCGTCAACCTTGACGGAGGGGCCAAACTGACGCTTAATCATGCCCATCGGAGCCTGACCGGGACGGAATCCGGGGATGTTAGCGCGCTTACGATAGTCTTTCAAAGTCTTATCAACCTCGGGCTGGTAGTCAGCCGTCTCCAGTGTAATGGTCATCAGACCATTAATCTTGTCGGGAGCTTCAAATGAAATATTCATCTCTTCTTATACCTTATTTATATTATATATTCAGTTTTGAGCGTGCAAAGTTACGAAAATTCTGCGTAAACACCTAATATTAGCGTTGAAAATTAGCTTTTTTAACGAGAAAGCCCCTGCCCCTCTTCTTCTTCGCGCCGGCGCTGCTCCTCGATGAAGGTAAAGTCTTTCTGCCTCAGCACGAAGGACTCGGTGAGGTAGTTCTTGCGCACCAGCGAATTGGCCGCCAGCTCCTCGGGCGAGCCGTGAAACAGGATGCGACCCTCGAACAGCAGGTAGGCACGGTCGGTGATGCAGAGCGTGTCCTCCACGTTATGGTCGGTAATGAGGATGCCGATGTTCTTGTCCTTCAGCTTCCACACGATGTACTGGATGTCCTCGACGGCAATGGGGTCGACACCGGCAAAGGGCTCGTCGAGCATGATGAACTTGGGCTCGATGGCCAGACAGCGGGCAATCTCCGTGCGCCGGCGCTCGCCACCCGACAGCTGGTCGCCCTTGTTCTTGCGCACCTTCTGCAGTCGGAACTCGGCAATCAGGCTCTCCAGTTTCTCCAACTGGTATTCGCGGGGCTTGCCCGTCATTTCCAGCACGGAGAGGATGTTGTCCTCGACCGACATCTTGCGGAACACGGATGCCTCCTGAGCCAGATAGCCGATGCCGGCACGGGCGCGCTTGTAGACGGGATAGTCGGTCACCTCCTGCTCGCCCAGATAGATATGCCCTTCGTTGGGCACTATCAGACCGGTTGTCATATAGAAAGAGGTGGTCTTGCCAGCACCGTTAGGGCCCAGCAGTCCCACTATCTCGCCCTGCTTCACGTCGAAGCTCACGTCGTTCACCACCGTGCGCTTGCCATAGCGCTTGACGAGTCCTTCCGTCCGCAGCACCAGCCGTTCAGGGGCTGCCGTCGGTATGTTCTGAGTGTTCGTTTCGTCCATAACGTCGGCAAAGGTACGAATAAGTGAGAACAAAACAAAATAAAACCTGTCTTAATTTTGATTTTGACAAACGACATCCTTGCACGGCACACGATGCGGAGTGCGTTGGCACATGATGCGGAGCGCATCGGCACATGATGCGGACGCGGTCGGCACATGATGCGGACGCGGTCGGCACACGATGCGGACGCGGTCGGCACATGATGCGGACGCGGTCGGCGCATGGTGCGGACGCAGTCGGCACACAGCGCGGAGCATGGGAAGAAAAAACACCCCCTATATTTAACCTTTTCCAGTTTGCTGCATCAAAGATATGTATGAAGATTGAAATGCAACAAGCAGAGCTGCTGGCCATGCTCAAAGACCCACTACAGCGCGACAGGGGGTTCCGCCTGCTGATGAAGCAACACGGCGAGGCACTGTACTGGCACATACGCCGCATCGTGGTGGGACACGACGACGCAGAGGATGCGCTGCAGGAGACGTGCATCAAGATATTCAGCGGCATCGGGTCGTTCCGTGGCGACGGCAAACTGACCACATGGCTCTACAGCATAGCTACTCGCGAGGCGCTGACACTGTTGCGACGGCAGGCGCACCCCTTCCAGAGCATCGACGCACTGGGCAGCACGCTGACGAACAGGCTGGAGGCCGAGACACCCTTGGACAGCAATGCCACCGAGGTTGTGTTCCAGAAGGCACTGCTCACCCTGCCCACCCAGCAGCGCGTGGCTTTCAACCTGCGATACTACGACGACATGAGCTACGACGAGATAGCCCGCATCACGGGCAAGAACGTCAACACCCTGAAGACGAACTACCACTTTGCACAAGAAAAGATAAAGAAATACATCAAAGCACATACCGCATGAAAGAGTTTCAGAACATCGGCAAGCGAATGCCATACGCTGAGAGCGACGAATACCTGAGCCAGCTCCTCAGTCGGGCAACCGAGCAGGCCATCAGCCAGCCCACGACATCCACCAGTCGCACCACGCGCACATGGCTTGCAGCAGCAGCCGTCGCCACCCTGTTGGCAGGTGCAGGCATCAGCTATTTCCAGCGCCAGCCCACCACCGACCAGCTGGCAGTCAGTCAGGAGGAAAGCCCCATCGAGCAGTTCCTGAACGAGCTGAGCGACGACGACGTGCAGTTCCTTGCCTGCTACGACATTGAAGAGATACCCGAGTATTAACAAACCATATATTAACAACAAGCAAGATGAAACACATTATCATGAGCATCGTGCTGATGCTGGTCGCACTGACCGCCACGGCACAGGACAACCAGAGGGCAGCCCTCAACGAAAAGTACTTTAACGCCAAGGTCAGCGAGCTGGTCTACCGCCTCGACATGACCGATGGGCAGAAGGCCAAGTTCGTACCCATCTACCGCCGATACACCGAGGAGATGAGGGCTACGATGGGGCAGCGCACCCGGCAGTCGAAGCCTACTACCGACGAGGAGCGACTGGCACGCACCAAGCAACGCATGGAGCGCCAGCAGCAGGCACAGGCCGTCCGTCTGAAGTACGTGGACGAGTTCTCCACCGCACTCACTGCCCAGCAGGTCAGCAAGTTCTTTGAAGTGGAGAACAACATGCAGAAGAAACTGATGGAGCGCCGAATGCACCACCGCAAAGGCATGAAAGCCAGACGGCCCATGAAGGGAAGAAAGCCCATGCAAGCCCCAAAGGACAAGAAGTAAAAAGCAAAAATCGAGCCGACCTCTTGGTTGGCTCGATTTTTATTCGTACCTTCGCACCCGATATGATTAAGTTGCTACACAATAGCCTGACGACATTCGGCAAGTTCATCATGCTGATGGGGCGCACATTCTCCGTGCCCGAGCGGTTCCGTATGTTCTGGAAGCAGTACGTCAAGGAAATGGCCCAGCTGGGCATCAACTCCATCGGCATCGTGCTGCTAATATCTTTCTTCATCGGAGCCGTCATCTGCATACAGATGAAGCTCAACATCCAGAGCCCGTGGATGCCGCGGTGGGTCAGCGGATACACCACTCGCGAGATTATGCTGCTCGAGTTCTCCAGCTCCATCATGTGCCTCATACTGGCGGGCAAGGTGGGTTCGAACATCGCCTCGGAGATAGGCACCATGCGCGTCACACAGCAGATTGACGCACTCGACATCATGGGTGTCAACTCGGCGTGCTACCTCATACTGCCCAAGATACTGGGTATGCTCACCATCATGCCCCTGCTCGTCATCTTCTCATCCGCGATGGGCATCGTGGGAGCCTACGGCACGGCCTACATCGGACACATCATCGTGCCCGACGACCTCACGCTCGGACTGCAGCACGACTTCCAGCCGTGGTTCGTGTGGATGAGCATCATCAAGAGCCTCTTCTTCGCCTTCATCATATCCGCCGTGCCTTCCTACTTCGGCTACACCGTCGAGGGCGGTTCGGTCAACGTGGGCAAGGCATCGACGGAGGCCGTTGTGTCGTCGAGCGTACTCATACTTTGTTCTGACGTATTCCTAACCCAGCTGTTGTCATGATTGAAGTTAAGAACCTATACAAGAGCTTTGCCGACAAGGAGGTGTTGAAGGACATCAGCACCGTGTTTGAGGACGGCAAGACCAATCTCATCATCGGACAGAGCGGCAGTGGCAAGACCGTGCTGATAAAGAACCTCGTGGGACTGCTGGAACCCACCAGCGGACACATTCTCTACGACGGTCGCGACTTCGTGAGAATGTCGAAGCAAGAGAAGGTACTCATGCGTCGCGAGATGGGCATGATATTCCAGTCGGCTGCCCTCTTCGACTCGCTGACGGTGCTCGAGAACGTGATGTTCCCGCTGGATATGTTCTCCAGTATGAACTTGCGCGAGCGACAGCAACAGGCCATGCACTGCCTTGACCGCGTCAACCTGATAGGAGCGGAGGGAAAGTACCCGGGCGAAATCAGCGGCGGTATGCAGAAGCGCGTGGCCATAGCCCGTGCCATCGCACTGAATCCCAAGTACCTGTTCTGTGACGAGCCGAACTCTGGCCTCGACCCCAAGACTTCGCTGGTCATCGACGAGCTGTTGCACTCCATCACGCAGGACTATAACATGACGACTATCATCAATACCCACGACATGAACTCCGTGATGGGTATTGGCGAGAACATTCTGTTCATCTACGAAGGGCATAAGGAATGGCAGGGCGTAAGCAGCCAGATAATGAACTCAACCAACAAGCGCCTGACCGACTTCATCTTTGCCAGCGACCTGCTCAAGGAGATGCGCGAGGCTGTTACCCGCCAGCAACCGCAATAGCGATATGCTCCGCACCGTGGGCTACCTCATCTTCCACACACCTTCCACCTCAACCATCGGCACCGTGATTTCCTCACGTGTCGAGTCGTTGAAGCATAACAGCAGAAAGGCGTAGGTCAGGTGCTGCGCCGTGTCACGGCGACCGACATTCTCCGAAACGCATACTTCACGCACTCCCTTGTGCTGGGCATCGAGCTTAGCCATATATTGCTCGCACGCTTTCAGCAGTTGGGCACGATAGTCGGCGGGCATACTGTCAGCCCCCACCTTGCCACTGACAAAGTCATTCGGGCTACCTTCAGCCAGCCGCATATAATAAGCTCTTGCAGCCTTGGCGGCCTCCTCCTCAGGGGTTGTCCCCTGCGAACAGGCTGCCAAGGCTGCAAGAGCCACAAATATCACTAACAGGTGCTTCACTTCTGGCGGATAAACACATTGATGGGAGTGCCCGTCAGCGTCCAGTTGTCGCGGAGCTTGTTCTCCAAGAAACGGCGGTAGGGCTCCTTCACATACTGGGGCAGATTGGCATAGAACACGAAGGTCGGTATCTGCGTATCAGGCACCTGCGACACGTACTTTATCTTGATGTACTTTCCTTTGATAGAGGGCGGCGGCGTTGCCTCGATAATAGGCAGCATCACCTCGTTCAGCTTCGACGTGCCAATCTTGATTTTTCGGTTCAGATATACTTGCTTGGCGGTCTCCAGCACCTTGAAGATGCGCTGCTTCGTAACTGCCGAGGCAAAGATGATGGGGAAGTCGACAAACGGGGCCATACGATTGCGGATGGCCGTCTCAAAGGTCTTGATGGCTATCGGTGACTTATCTTCCACCAAGTCCCACTTATTGACAACAACCACCAGCGACTTGTTGTTCTTCTGAATCAGCTGGAAGATGTTCATGTCCTGTGCCTCAATGCCCCGGGTGGCATCAATCATGAGAATGCATACGTCCGAGTTTTCGATGGCACGAATGGAGCGCATCACGCTGTAGAACTCAAGGTCTTCAGTCACCTTGTTCTTTCGGCGAATACCAGCCGTGTCGACCAGATAGAAGTCGAAGCCAAACTTGTCGTATTTGGTATAGATACTGTCGCGCGTCGTACCAGCAATGTCGGTCACGATGTTGCGGTCTTCACCGATAAACGCATTGATGATGCTCGACTTGCCGGCATTGGGTCGGCCCACCACGGCAAAGCGCGGCGTACCGTCTATCATGTCGTCTACGTCATCGGCCTTCAGCTTCGTCAGCACGTGGTCCAGCAGGTCGCCAGTGCCTGAGCCCGTGGCAGCACTGATGCAATACGGGTCGCCCAGTCCTAACTTATAGAACTCGTACTGTCCGTAAAGGTCTTTGCCGTCGTCAGCCTTGTTGGCTACGAGCACGACGGGCAGCTTCGAGCGGCGCAGGATAAGCGCCACGTCTTGGTCAAGGTCGGTCAGCCCGTTCTTAATATCCACCAAGAACAGCACCAAGTCGGCCTCCTCAGTGGCCACCACGACCTGCTTGCGTATCTCTCCTTCAAAGACATCGTCGCTATTGACAACCCATCCGCCCGTATCCACTACCGAGAACTCACGGCCACACCATTCGCACTTGCCGTACTGGCGGTCGCGGGTGGTGCCTGCCTCGTCACTCACGATGGCCTGGCGCGAGTTGGTCAATCTGTTAAATAAGGTGGACTTGCCGACGTTAGGCCGTCCTACTATCGCCACTAAGTTTCCCATAGTCGTATCTGTTTTGAGTGCAAAGGTACGAAAAATCCCCCACATTCTTTCCGATTCCAAGGAAAAAAACGTGTTGTTTCCTAATTTACGGACAATCCTATTTCCCAAATAGAATCTTCAATATCCAAGGATACATCGCAACTATCATTATAAGAATGGCAATAAACTCTGGATAGAACATTATCAGCAACACAAGACCAAACCAAATGAGTAACTGCATTATCCCACTCTTCACGCTGACTCTAGCCTGTTCCTTTTGATTGTTTTTTCTTTTGCTTCCCATAAACTATCATCCAAATATTTATCCCCCAAAAATTATGTTTCTGATTCATTGAGCCTGCGTGACACGTTCCTATTAATAAAAGTGACGTGCCCTAACCGCCCCCAAATGCAGCATCATCTTTAAACAATTATGGGTTTATATCGGTTGAACATTCACATTGGCAGCACTTACTATAGTGCGATGGATAGACAAGGCCTGAAACAAGTTGTTCAAGTTGAAAACCTTCTTTGTTTAGCGTTGTTGCAAGTTGCTTTCTTACAGTCATTTCAAGGATGCCTCTATTTGCAATTATCTCGTCAGTTGTCAGATTGTTAATTTGGCTTCTAAAGGCTTCTTTTGTATAGTCGAACACAGAAATATCGATAATATCACTTAACTCACTCCTGTATTTCCTAAAAATACGAGTTGCCTGGCCCTCAATCATTTTCACAGAGACAGTTGGATAAACAGTAAACTCCAGACCATCCTTTGCATAAGCGCTGAATGCAGGATAATCAACCTTTTGCACGAAGGTAGGGTATTCATATACCACCTGAGTAAATGGATTGTACCATACAAAACCTATAACAGGAGACACATCATTCCCTCCCTCCTCTGAGCCATACAGATTAACTAAGATACCTTCTTGACCAGACTCTATTCTCACACAGCATACAGATACCAACTTTGCCATTGATACCACTATCAATGCCATCAATGCAATTGCGGATATTATGATATACTTCTTCATTGCAGTTATAGTAATTACCAAAGGTGCCGATTGTTTTGCATCGGCAAAATTTGCGTGATTATACCAAACTTTTCAAGGTCTCTATTGTTATCGTTAATATTATACATCTCAATAACAGTATCTCCATACTTAATCCATTCTTCTTCGCTGATATGAAAATAAGCCAATGCTTCTTTCAATGTTAATACATTGTCTTTTAATCCTTTATAATTAGCCCAATTGTCTATAATATGTTGACGGATATATTCTGGTGTCTTTTTAGAATAGTCCGAGTGTTCACGAGACATCACTTTAATAACACCAACGTAAAACAAATGAAGCCCAATCTTTTTCCAGCATTCCTCAGATAAACCTAAAATACCTAATGACTTTTTAAAATTATCATCTACAGTCAGCAATCGCTCTCTGTAATCTTTGTCGGAATAATTGTCAAATCTGTATAAACTTCCATTGCGGATTGCAAGAGCCTCTCTTGCAAGTCTTATCTGTTTTTTTTCAGTTGGTTCAGTTATTTTATATACAAACCCTGAAATTGAGTCAGCAGCAGAGTATGCTAATGCCTCAGCTGCTTCTGCATATCTTTCTCGTTTTGTTTCTTTCTTTGAATCTTGAGCCATCAAATAGATAAATAATAAAACGATGATTACAAATGCAATGATAGTTTCCATAATCAAGTCTATAATTAATTCTCCAAATTTATTTATATTTAGGTAAATAATCGTATGAAATCAATGCAGAATTATCATACGATGAATACATAATATGCACTTGGAAATACGAATAGAAGAAAATAATAGACTTTTCGTCTCCAATTTTGTGTATATAATTGGTTTTGAGAAAAGATTTTACCATAGCTAAAAACCAGTTGTACGGATAACTGTCGTCACCTTCTACATACATGGTTTCGCATACCAGACGATTATCTTTGACGATAAAAGCTATTTCATTACCATATTTATACATTGTCCCCTCGGCCGTCTCTGTCCAATATTTCAATTCTGGGAACTTAACTCTAAGTTGTTCCAAGCTTATACCCAAGTTGTTTTGTGGCTCTTGGGCCATAATTGGTAAAACAAGGCAAAATAGAGATACTAAAATTACAATTTTTGTTTTCATCATTTTATTTGTATTGATTTTAATATTTCACTGATTACTTTCATTTGTTCTTTATGCTTTCTGTTGTCTGTTGTTGCAGTAATAATGAGGGTTGTGTTATCAGCCTTTTTAACTATGTATTGGCTACTATGTAATGTGTAGCCTTGCAATTCAATGGAACTTTCCAACAGGCAACCTTTACAACCGCTAATTTGTGTGTTGCTTATCCCCAACTGTTTGTAATTGGAAACCAGCTGCTTATTGTTTTGGGAAGTTTGACGAGCGAGATACAAAGCACTTTCTTCCCATTTCTTGTTTGACACAATAATATTTATATTAGGGCGAAAATCTACATCATTTTTTGGCTTTTCCATAATCTGTACAGCAATAGATGTGTTTGCCGTTACCTGATTATCATCTTGAACAATCTGCCATGATGAAGGATAACACAGGCTGAAATGTCCATTAGAATAGCGATTGTCAAGTTTTGTATTTATTTCGGTTTCTATAGCGGTAATATTTTCTTTTGGCGATGTTGTAGGCGCTTCTGCCAATTTTGTATCCTTTATAGTAGCTGCTTTATTCAAAATATTATGTACTCTTTCTATGTCTGCATAAGTGTTTTGATGTGTAGAAGTACATTCCAACAAATCACAAGAATGCTCCTCCATGTAACCATGTTTTATTAAGTCTCTATGAAGAGCTTCTACCCCACTATGAAACTCGTATTCACTTGCCAAATCACTATCAATATAATCCCATACGGTTTTTTCTCTTGGGTCTTTACAACTTATGACGACAGCAAACCCAAATAAGCCAAATAAAAGCCTTTTATTCATAATACCTTAACGTCTTGATAATTCTTTACACATACGGAATAAGAACAATGCGATGAACAAGGCTATCCACCAAGCATTTTTCTCTATCCATGACTTTTGTTTTTTCTCGTTGTTTTCATTTGTTTCCATTGCTCAAATTAATTAAAAGTTTTATAATTCCATAAATAATCACTGTGATTAAAAGTATTGTTATCATTGTAAGCCCTCTATTTGCTTTTCGCCATAAAAAATCCTATCACTACTACAATTATAAATAGTACAAAACCTATGGATATAAGTACATTTGCTATGGCGCAAAGCCATGCTAATAATGGCAAGAGGGAAATAATGCCGCCCCCAATAAAAAGAAGACCGAGACATCCAACAAACATATTGTCCTCTCCATTATTGGATTCTGACATATTGATAATCAAATAGCCAATAGGTATAGCTATAAGGGCTATCACTAATCCAATGCCTACCTCATTTCCATTTGGCAAGCCAATATCAGCATCGCCGTAATACCTATGGCCAGAGTAATCCCTTGCAAAAGCAGTAAAGGATGTAAGCAAAGACAATAGTAATATAGAGATACGCTTTATCATTGTTGTATCATTCTTTTATATTTTTTTCTTTGGTCTCAAAAGGAAATAAGCAGGTAAGAAAGTTACAAGACTAACACCAATCAAGCCGCCAATAGTTGTAGCAACATTTGGTGCGATGGCTTGTGGCAGACATATTAAGCCTACCACAATCAGAAAAATTCCAAACACTTTTTTCATAGTTATAATAATTTTGCTTTTTCTTCTACTTCAACTACCTCACTATAATATACTGATGAATACTGAAGGCAGCAATTATAAGACTGCAAACCCAGAGCACCCAAAGTAGAATGATAATGTTTTTGCGTTTCATTTGTATATAACCATTATATAACCCTTATCAACACCCCAGATTCGGCTTGTTTAGTTTTTCGTTTCACTTTTGCTTATAATACAAAAAGGCGTAGGTGTCTGCTCTTCTGCCCATCCTGGAACTGTAGGCCTTCGCATTGCCCCTCTACACAGGATAGACAACGCTGTTAGCCCACGCCAGTACGAACTATATACGACGAAGGTATAATAGAGACGCACCACGTAGACGTTTCGGTTGCCATCTGCCTGTTGTAGAGTTGGAGTTTGCGAAGTTCACAGTTCACAACGACAGACGTTTGAAAACGTCTTTCTTAATATATAAGACCGCCCGCTCACCCATTATGGACTAACGAACGATGATGCAAAGATAAACATAAATTCTGAAAACGCAAAGAGTTTTCGGAAGAAAAGCAAAGGCAGAAGACTGAATAGCACAAAAACAGAAACTTTGTGCATGTTACTGAAGTTTTGTGGTAAAAGCAAAGGTAACAATTGGGGCTGAATCCACAAAATAGAATCAGCCCTTTCTTATTTTGCTCAAAGTTTTAGCGGACACTAATAGAATAAAATTCGGGAAAACTCAAGCCTTTGGGAAAAATCTTTTGTATGGAGCAATTTGAATCCCTTCCCTCAGCACCGTGCACCATTTGGAGCCTCCATCCACTCAGAAAACGACATCAACGCGACATAAAATGGGGCTCAGTAGCATATTGTGGGGATTTAATTTGTAGAGTATAGAAAATTGTCAACTTTTGAAATGAATATCGTAATGCTTGAACACTTAGCCAAGATAGTACTTCCCAAGGAGATACCGGATTTTTTCTTCTCTCGGGGGATACATTAAGGAATTTCGATATACAGATACGAGAGAGGGAAATAGAAGGATATATATAATAATATACTTTCTACTCTCATTTTTTTTCGTATGTATGGAAATTCCTTAATGTAGCAATGTGACATTTCCCCTCTTCGCAGAGCGAATGAGGCACTTGCTGAGTGTAAGTCTCGCGGATGCCCTGTGTGAATGGCGATTTACTTTTTTAAAGTTGTGAAAGAGGCGACAATGAGAAGGACGAAGCGGTCTACTCAGGATTATATCCGAAGTTGTTCAGCGCCCTTTCTGATGAGCGCCACTCTTTGTTGACCTTGACGAATATCTCCAAGAAAATGTGCTTGTCGAAGAAACGCTCCAATGCTTTGCGGGCCTCGGTGCTCACTTTCTTCAGCGCTACGCCCTGATGACCGATGATGATGCCTTTTTGCGAGTCGCGTTCTACGTAGATAACAGCGTTGATGTGTATCTTCTGGTCGTCTTCCTTGAAACGCTCCACCACGACTTCGACGGAGTATGGTACTTCCTTGTCGTAGAAGAGGAGTATTTTCTCGCGAATGATTTCCGACACGAAAAAGCGAGCGGGCTTGTCGGTCAACTGCTCTTTGTCGAAGTAGGCGGGGCTCTCGGGCAGTAGTTTCTGGATGCGCTTCAACAGTATGTCTATTCCGAATTTGTTCTTGGCCGAGATGGGGAGTATCTCAGCGTTGGGCAGCAGGGTGTGCCAACGGGTGACGATGTTTCCAAGTGCTTCGTTGGACTTCTCTTTCAACTCGTCTATCTTGTTGATGAGCAGGATGACGGGTATCTGCATCTTCTGCACCTTCTGCAGGAAGTCCATGTTCTTCTCGGGGTTCTCCACCACATCGGTCACGTAGAGCAGCACGTCAGCGTCCTGCAGGGCCGACTCCGAAAAGGCCAGCATCGACTCTTGCAACTTGTAGTTGGGCTTCAGCACGCCCGGCGTGTCGGAGAACACTATCTGCATATCGTCGGTGTTAACGATGCCCATGATACGGTGGCGAGTGGTCTGCGCCTTGAACGTCGCAATCGAAATACGCTCACCAACCAACTGGTTCATGAGCGTACTTTTACCTACGTTGGGGTTTCCAACGATATTCACGAATCCTGCTTTATGCATCTTTCTTCCCGTCATAAGCCCACTTGTAGTAGCTTGCTCCGTGGACGAAGCCGGCTCCGAAGGCCGTCATGATGACGTTGTCACCTTTCTTGAGCAGGTGCTCATTCTCCCAGAGTGCCAGTGGAATGGTGGCTGCAGAGGTGTTGCCATAGTGCTCGATGTTGACCATCACTCGCTCCATAGGCAGTTCCAACCGCTTGGCCACGGCCTCAATGATGCGCATATTGGCCTGATGGGGCACCACCCACTGGATGCTGTCCTTGGTCAGTCCGTTGCGCTCGGCTATCAAGGCGCAGTCGTCGCTCATGTTGGTCACGGCGTAGCGGAACACGGTGCGCCCCTCCTGATAGAGGTAGTGCAACCGATGGTCTACCGTGAAGTGGCTGGGCGGGCATACGGAGCCGCCGGCCTTCAGGTGTAGGAAAGGTAGTCCCTTGCCGTCAGCGCGAAAATAGGAGTCGAGCACACCGATGTTCTCCTCCTCTGTACCTTCTACCAGCACGGCTGCTGCACCGTCGCCGAACAGCGGACAGGTGGCACGGTCTTTATAGTCGACCACCGACGACATCTTGTCGGCACCTATCACGATGATTTTCTTGTAGCGACCGCACTGTATCATGGAGGCGGCCACGTCGAGCGTATAGAGGAATCCACAGCAGGCGGCCCAGAAGTCGAAGGCAAAGGCATTCTTCAGTCCGAGCTTGCCCAGCACGATGCTGGCCGTGGACGGGAACTTATAATCAGCCGTCGAGGTGGTGACGATAACGGCATCAATGGTGTCGGGGTCTACGCCCGTCTTCTGCAGCAGCTGCTTGGCGGCCTTGCGGGCCATGTAGCTGGTGCCGAGCCCCTCTTCGGTCAGGACACGGCGCTCCTTGATGCCTATGCGCGTCATAATCCACTCGTCATTGGTGTCTACCATCCGCGACAACTCGTCGTTGTTCAGGACGTAGTCGGGCACGTAGCCACCAATGCCGGTGATTATCGCATTGATTTTACTCATTATTCAGCGGTTTCGTCCATTACGATGGCTATCTTGCCACGATAGTAGCCACACGTGGGGCATACGGTGTGATACACGTGATAGGCGCCACAGTTGGGGCATACTGCCAGTGTGGGGGCTACTGCCTTGTCATGGGTACGACGCTTTGCGGTACGAGTGTTCGATTGTCTTCTTTTAGGATGTGCCATAATTTACTTACTATTTTAAGATTTACATTTTACTTGTTTCCTTCAATTTCAGCAGTGCGCCCCAGCGCGGGTCTACCGCTTCTGCCTCCTCTTCGCTGCTTCGGGCAGCGCCGCTCAGCTCTTCCAGCTTCTGCGTCATCGCTTGATTGCATTTTCCAGGTGCATGAACGTGCTTGATGGGTATGGCCAGCATGATAAACTCGTAGACGAACCACGACGCGTCGAGCACTCCTTCGTCCTCGGCTATGGTCACGGTGTCGTCGTCCTCACTGTACGTGTCGCCCAGCTTCACCAGCAGGCGGTTCTCCGTGTCTATCGGCTGCTCCATGTCGTCCAGACAGCGGTCGCAGCTAACCGTCACGGTGCCTACGGTGTGGAACAGGAGTTCAAAGAAGCCGGTCATCTTGCGTATAGACACCGACACGTGCAACGCCCCATGCTCCAGTTGTGAGCCGTCAAGGGCTGCAAAGAAATCATCGCTTAGGTCGAATGCAAGGCTGGTGGCCTCGTCCTTCAACGCTTTCAGGTCAATCTTATATAGCTCCTGACTACACATAACGTCACTTTCTGAGAATTTGGCTGCAAAGGTACGAAGATTTAGGGAAATAGCCAAAAAAAACGTCTACTTTTTCAGCTCGATGCGGAATGTAGTGCCTTTGCCCACCTCCGACTGCTTCACGAAGATGCGCCCGTGGTGGTACTCCTCCACGATGCGGCGCGCCAGCGACAGCCCCAGCCCCCAGCCACGCTTCTTGGTGGTGAACCCGGGGGTGAACACGCTGCCGATGTCTTTCTTGCGAATGCCCTTGCCCGTGTCCTGCACTTCGATGGCCACGTCGTGAGGCTCGTCCGTCAGTGTCAGCGTGATGGTCCCGCGACCCTCCATCGCGTCGACGGCATTTTTGCACAGGTTCTCGACGACCCACTCAAACAGCGACGCGTTCATCTTGACGATGACGGTATGGTCGGGCATACGGCTGATGAGCTGCACCTGACTTGACGTGCGGCGGTCCATATAGCCGACCACGTGCTCCAGCACTTCGTTCATCGAGCACTCCACAGGCTCTGGCAGCGACCCAATCTTCGAGAATCGCTCGGCTATCAGTTGCAGCCGCTTGACGTCCTTGTCCATCTCGGGCAGCAGCTCGTCCTGCGGATATTGCTCCTTCAGCATTTCCACCCACGCCATCAAGCTGCTGACGGGTGTTCCCAGCTGGTGGGCCGTCTCCTTCGACAGTCCCACCCACACCTTGTTCTGCTCGGCACGCTTCGACGAGAGCAGGGCGAAGATGGCCACCACGACGAATATCAGCACGATGCCCAGTTGCACGTAGGGCCATGCCGACAGGCGTTTCAGCATCACCGACTCGTCGTAGCACACTATCTGCCCGTCCACCCGTATCGTGTCGCCAGCCTGCACCATGCGGCGGGCATAGCCAGCCATGCCCGTCGTGTCGGCTATGTTGCGATAGTCGGTCACCTCGCCCTCTTCGTTCAGCACGATAACGGGAATGGTGTTGTTGCCCTCCATCACGCTCAGCACCAGCGTCAGGTCGGTCTCGTTGTCGGCAGCGTTCAGGGCGTGCAGTGCCTGTGCCCATACCTCCATGCGGTTGCGCTCCTCCTTCGACAGGTCGCGCACCAGAAAGTGGGATATCAGCAGCGACGCTACGGCGATAATCACCGCAGCCGCCATGAGCACTATCTTGATACGTCTTATCTGGTCAGTCCACTGCATACACTATATAAACGGGCACACAGCCGGATTATTATCCACGGCAACAGGAAAACTCACCGCAGCAGACGGGCCAACTGCTGTTCGGTGGCGGTAGGCAGCGTGCGTCGCAGGTGCGACATCATCCGCCCGTATGATGCCTCTGCCGAGCGACCGGGCTGGCAGGCATCGCGACCGTAGAGCTGCTCGGGCGTGGTCAGCAGCGACCATCCCCAGCCATACGCCTTGCCGTGCTTGTCGTGCGGATACACAAAATCACCCGTCACTATGCGGCAGTCCATCTGCAGGCGCGTCACATAGCCGTCAAACCTGCCGCGCATC
Source organism: uncultured Prevotellaceae bacterium (assembly GCA_947174945.1). Taxonomy (GTDB): domain Bacteria; phylum Bacteroidota; class Bacteroidia; order Bacteroidales; family Bacteroidaceae; genus Prevotella. Next base: position 49,946 of record CAMWKZ010000007.1, read on the forward strand.
TTCGGCCCCGTAAAGCCACATGCCGCCCGCAGCTTACGGGTAATCATGCTACCCTGCTCACGCAGCGTGAAGAGTATCGCCTCCTCTACCGACCCCTCGGCAGGCTCCGCACTCTTGCTACGACGGTAGTTACAGAAGTCGGGCCACCACTCGTGGCTGACAAACCCAGCCTTCCCGGCAAAGAACTTGCCATACGCACAGTTGCCCTCGGCAATTATCTGCTCCTTCCATTTCCACATCGGCCAGTCCCATCCCCCATCAGGCAGAATCACATAGCGGCAGTCGTCGTCCACCATCTCGTCAGCCGAGAAACCGTCTATCCCCACCCCCATCAAGGGCAGGAACCCCACCTGCTGGATTCGCTCCATCAACTGCGCCGCCGTATATATTGCCGTCTCCATATCCGAGTATTTCCAAAACGAGAGCACCGAAATGCGTAGTGCAAAGATACAAAAAAACAGAGCCAAATGCAAGCTTTTCGCCATATTTCTGCGTAGCAATCTTTACGACAGCAGCCCCCCCTCTGAAGCCCCCACGATACCAATGAGCTATGAAACACCCATGCCGCTCATACCGCCGCCCCAAAACGAAGCCTCTATGACGGCATGAGCTAAATCACCCTGTCAGCAGGAACAACGGCACGGACTGGGGTTGCATCATGTGCCGACGCGTTTCGCATCACGTCCCAACAAAAACAGGAGCGGTTCCGTACAGAACCGCCCCGCTAAGTTTGTGTCCTTATTTCACGAACACTTTGCGACCACTAATGATGTTGATGCCCTTCTGCGGAGCTGCCAGACGCTGGCCTCGCAAGTTATAGACGGGTGCATTCTTACTACTTTCCGTCCTGATGTCGTCTATGACTGAAGGCGTGTCATCGCTGCCTTCATATTCTTGCCACCAATCAGGAGCATACTCATATAAAGCTATCCATCCTTTTTCTTTTGCAGCCTTAACCTGTTCTTTAGTACATACATTTTTTTCATCCGATGACAAAAGAGAATAGACCCGAAATTCACAGCCCCAACGTATTGGTAAAGATTTGATGAGATTATCCATAGAAATCCCTTTTATTTGGTTACTATAACAATATAGTAGATTCAATGATGTACACCCAGAAATATTTATAGTCGTCAGTTGATTGTAACTACAAAATAAATGTTGCAACACAGCATTATCTGATACATCTAATGTTGTCAACTGATTATCGTGACAATACAAGACTTCTAATGCGTTTGAAACATGCAAAGCAGTCAACTGATTATTGTTACATCTCAAATCCCACAAACTAGTACACCCCGAAACATCTAAAGTAGTCAACTGGTTGTTGTAGCAATTCAGCCTAAGCAATACGCTCTTCTTTGGAACATCCAAAGTTGTCAGCTGGTTGTTGCAACAATCCAGAAATCCCAATGCTATATTCTTTGAAACGTCTAATACTTTCAGCTGGTTATTGTAACAGTCCACCCACCACAATGCTGTATTCTTTGAAATATCCAAAGACATTAGTTGATTACCTTGACAAAACAACACAGCCAATGCAATATTCTTTGAAACATCCAATGCTGTCAGCTGGTTGTAGGCACAACTCAGATAGGCCAATGCGGTGTTCTTTGAAACATCCAATGCTGTCAGGTGGTTGCTGCTACAATCCAGTTCTGTCAATGCAATACACCCTGAAACATCCAAAGTCGTCAACTGGTTGCTATTACAATCCAATTTAGTCAATGCTGTACACCAAGAAACATCCAAAGTTGTCAGCTGAATGCCATTAACCTGCAATATTGTCAATGCAGTACACCTTGAAGCATCTAAAATTATCAATGGATTGTCGCGACACTCCAGCTCAATCAATGCAATATTTTTTGAAACATCCAGAGCTGTTAATTGGTTATGGTCACAATATAGTGTTTCCAATAAGATATTTTTTGAAACATCCAAAGCTGTCAATTGGTTGCTACTACAATCCAATTTAGTCAATGCAATATTCTTTGAAACATCCAAAGTCGTCAGCTGGTTACTCCAACAATCCAGCGTAGTCAATTTGGTGTTCCCCGAAACATCCAAAGATGTCAGGTTATTACCGCGACACTCCAACCAAGTCAATGCAATATTCTTTGAAATATTCAATACCGTCAGTTGGTTGTAGCTACAATATAGCTCAACTAATGCAACAAAATATTCTATTCCTTGAAGTGAACCAATCTCTCTGTATTCTACATTCAATGTTGTAATATTCTTGATTTCATCCTCAGTCAACTTCCCATCTTCACCATAATCCTGCTCGAATAGGTAGTTGCGGAAGTTCTCATCAGGGAAGTTTTTGGCGTTGATTACTACGTCACCGGCTGCACGGGCTACCTGTGGCAGGAAAGCCACTGCCATACACACAAATAATACTTTAAATAATCGTTGTTTCATCGTTCTAATGATTTGAAACGAAAAAGGCGCCAACCATTCGATTGCTTATTCTCATTCTTAGGTTACCGGCAAGTGACCATGCACGTAAACAAGCAAGAACAGTTCACGCCCAACGGACGTGAACCTTCTAAACTGCTTGCTCTCAGCTACGAATATTGGCGGTATTCAAGAATGAGAGAACAAGAGCAGAAAGCTCAAGTTATATTAAGTAAGTACGAGTGGAGGGTACGACGCACAATTCCATTGTCGTTAATTGTTTAGTTTGTCTCTTTTCCCTCTTGGGAGTGCCTCGCTGAGCGACGGCTACGCCTCCCTATTGTCATTGCGTACTGTCTGTTTCTTACTTTTTACTTTTAGGGGTTATACATGATGTGAATTATCTTATTCTGCTTGCAAAAGTAAGCATAATCTTCGTAACAGCCAAATGTTCCTACTGAATTTTCTTGGCCCTTGCGTATGGGCGATATGTGGGTTACGATTGGTTTACAGGAAGAAACCAGTGGTTTCTCCGTAGGAAACCATCGGTTTCTCGCGCGGCAACCAATGGTTTCTGCCGAGGAACCCAATGGTTTCTTTTGGGGAAACGTTTATGTTGGCTGTATGGGGGATGTTTTTCGGGGGAATTGGCGTTCTGTATGCCCTATAAAAAAGTGGGGACGGAACCTGCACAGAACCGTCCCCACTGAGCTTGTAGCTGGTGGTGATTCCGTCGGGATTCGAACCCGAGACCCACAGCTTAGAAGGCTGTTGCTCTATCCAGCTGAGCTACGGAACCTGACCATTATCGGGGTGCAAAGGTACGAAATAAAATAGGAAATAAGAAAGAAAAAAGAAAAAATATAAGAATTATTTGCTAATTTTGCAGGCTGAATATGGCTATTATTGAGATTACGACACTGGAGCAAAGGGGTGTGGAGGTGTTTAGCACCCTGACGGAGGCGCAGTTGCGCATGGAGCTGGAGCCGCGGAAGGGACTGTTTATTGCAGAAAGCCCGAAGGTTATCCGTGTGGCACTGGATGCCGGATGGGAGCCTACCGCCCTACTCTGCGAACAGCGGCATATTGAGGGCGATGCCCGCGACATCATTGAGCGGGCGGGCGACATTCCCGTCTATACGGGCAGTCGCGAGCTGTTGGCTCAACTGACGGGCTACACGCTGACACGCGGTGTGCTGTGCGCCATGCGCCGCAAGCCTGCGCCCCTGCTGGAGGACGTGGTGAGGAATGCCCGCCGCATTGTGGTGATTGAGGCTGTGACGGACACGACCAACATTGGAGCCATATTCCGCTCGGCAGCGGCCCTTGGCATTGATGCCGTGGTGCTGACCCGCGACTCGTGCGACCCGCTGAATCGTCGGGCCGTGCGCGTATCGATGGGCAGCGTGTTCCTTGTCCCTTGGACGTGGCTCGACGGCCCCGTCAATGCGTCGTTGCAGCAACTTGGTTTCAAGACGGCGGCTATGGCACTGAGCGATAATTCCATCCCACTCGACGACCCGCAGTTGGGTCAAGAGCCCCGACTGGCCATCATCATGGGGACAGAAGGAGACGGACTGCCCCAGCGCACCATCAGCGAGGCCGACTATACGGTGCGCATTCCGATGGCGCACGGGGTCGATTCGCTCAATGTGGCGGCTGCCGCTGCCGTGGCCTTCTGGCAATTACGAAAGTGATGGCTGCTTTCTTACAATCTTCCACCCTATGGCAGCCATCAAGATGCTCATCAGGGGACTTAGCAGGTTAAAGAAACAATAGGGCAGATAGGTCAGCGTGGGCACTCCCAACACCGTGGCCTGCGTCATGCCGCACGTGTTCCACGGAATCAGCACGGAGGTGACGGTGGCCGAATCTTCGCAAGTACGGCTCAACAGGCGCGACTCATAGCCCTGTGCGCCATACACCTCTTTATATACGTCAGCCGTCAGCACGATGGAGATAAACTGGTCGCCCGTGGCAATGTTCAGGAAGATACCCGTGCCTACCGTCGATGTCACCAGTGACACCCGGTTGCGCACCCAGCGTACAATGACCTGCGTCAGGCTCTCAATCATGCCACTGGCCACCATTGCAGCGCCAAAGCACATGGCGCACAGGATGAGCCAGATGGTGTTCAGCATACCAGCCATGCCGCCCGTAGATATGAGTTCGTTGAGCGAAGCATCGCCCGTATCGACAGCCGTCGGCCCATAGTAGGTCATGGCCAGCCCACGGGTCAGCGAGGCGTTGCCTGCTATTTCGCACAGCACATGAGGCTGCAACACGAGTGCCACCAGTCCGGCCATCAGCGAAGAGACGAACAGCACGATGAGCGACGAGACGCGGCGGGCTATCAGCATGCCCGTCAGCACGGGCACCAGCAGTGTCCACAGGGATATATGAAACGTGCGGGAAAGTCCGTCGATGTATTGTTGCACATCCACCTTAACGCCACCGCTACCGCCAATCCCTGCCACAAAGAAAATGACAAGGGTAATCAGGAAGGTGGGTATCGTGGTGAACATCATATAGCGGATGTGCTCAAAAAGGTCGGTTCCCGTCGACGAGGAGGCAAGGATGGTGGTATCGCTCAGCGGCGACATCTTGTCGCCAAAGTAAGCACCTGAGACAATGGCACCTGCCGTCCATGCTTCGGAAATGCCCAGCGCATGACCAATACCCAGCAGGGCTACGCCTATGGTTGCTATCGTGGTCCACGAACTGCCCGACAGCAGCGACACCAGCGCACAGATGACACAGGTGGAAACCAAGAAGAACTGAGGTGACATAATCTGCACCCCGTAGTAAATCAGCGTAGGCACAATGCCGCTAATCATCCACGAGCCCGACAGCATACCCACGCACAGCAGAATCAACAACGTGACGGACACTTCGCCTATCGTCGCCTTCATCTGTTCCTCGAAGGTGCGCCAAGGCACCCGATAGATGCCCATCGAGATTGCCACACAGACGGCAGTGCCCATCAGCAAAGCCATCTGACTGCCTCCGCTGAGTGAGTCGCTGCCAAACAGCGTGATAACAATGGCCAAGAAGACAATCAGTACCACGACGGGTATGACTGCGATAAGAGGATGCGGGTTAAGTCTTGTCTGTTTCATGGTGGCGAAGATACAAAGAAAAAATGGAACTGCCAAGCGACAGTTCCACTTTTCTATGATTAGCGGTGTATTCTTAATCCAAGCCAAAGAGGACGCGCAGACCGCCGTCTACACCCGAGAAGCCCATGAAGGCCAGTGAGAGCAAACCGGCAGAGAGCAAGACGATGGCCATGCCCTGCATTCCCTTAGGTATCTTGACCAGCTCCAGCTGCTCGCGCATACCGGCAAAGACGGTCAAAGCCAGTCCGAAGCCAAGGGCTGTAGAGAAGGCATAGACCACGCTCTGCAGCAGGTCAAAGTCTTTCTGAATGACCAAGATGGCAACACCCAGCACGGCACAGTTGGTAGTAATCAGCGGCAGGAAGATGCCGAGAGCCTGATACAGGGCGGGCGACACTTTCTTCAGGATGATTTCAACCATCTGCACCAAAGCGGCGATAACCAAGATGAACGCAATGGTCTGCAGATACTGAAGCCCAAAGGCATTGAGCACATAGGTCTGAACCAGCCACGTAACGATGGTGGCCAGGGTGAGCACGAAAGCTACTGCTGCCGACATACCCAGCGAGGTGTCAATCTTCTTCGAGACACCGAGGAAGGGACAGATGCCGAGGAACTGTGACAGAATGATATTATTGACGAATATCGCACTGATGAAAATCAATATATACTCCATAACGCTTAACCTCTAATTTTATTTACGATAGCAATCAGGAATCCCAGCATGATGAAAGCACCCGGAGGGAGCACAAAGAGCAGGATGTTGTAAGTCTCGGGCAACAGAGTGAAGCCGAAGACACTGCCTGAGCCTAACAGCTCGCGGCAGATGCCGAGCAGGGTCAGTCCGAGGGTAAAGCCCAGTCCGATACCAATACCGTCGACAAGCGAGGCTACGGGCGAGTTCTTGGCAGCAAAAGCCTCAGCACGGCCAAGAATGATACAGTTGACCACAATCAGAGGGATAAACAGGCCAAGGGCTGCGTCAATATCGGGCAGATAGGCCTTAATAACGAGCTGAAGGATAGTCACGAAGGCGGCAATCACAACGATGAACACGGGGATGCGCACCTTGTCGGGGGTGACTGACTTCAGGCATGAAATCACAAAGTTGGTGCAGATGAGCACGGCCATCGTGGCCAGTCCCATCGACATACCGTTGATGGCAGAGGTGGTAGTGGCCAGCGTAGGACACATACCAAGCATCAGGACAAACGTGGGGTTCTCCTTGACGATGCCATTTTTGATTATATCTACGTAATTCATAAACTTATTCTTCTACAGGGGTTGCTTGATATGCTTTGTACGCATTGTTGACAGCTAAGAGGAAAGCGCGGCTGGTAATGGTCGAGGCCGTAATGGCATCCACCTGACCACCGTCCTTCGACACAACAAGCGGCTCAGCAGGATTCTTGCCGATAATGTCGCCCTTCTGGCCTTTCTGGAACCACTTGTCAGCCTTGGCACCCAGACCCGGGGTCTCGGCGTGCTCCAACAGGGTATAGCCCAAGATATTGCCTTCGGGGTCGAAACCTACGAGTATCTTCAGGTCGCCACCAAAACCGCCGGTAGTCGACTCAACGGCTGCGCCGAGTTCCTGTCCCTGAGCATCCTGAATCTGATAGATGGTGAACACCATCTCCTTGCCCTTGGCATCGTTCTGGCGCACCTCGTCGGTACTGGCCACCTTCAGGTCTTGCACGCACATAACGGTCTTGATACCGTCAGCCAGTGCCTTCTCTTTCTGTTCGTTAATGGGGCCCTCGGTCAGATAGTTGACGTAAGCGAGGACACCGCCCATGATAACTGCTACTAAGGTAAGTACCAGCACCATATTGGTCAGTGATGATTCTAACTTCTTCATAGCATCTTACTTGTTTGCTGGCACTTCACCGAAGCGCTTGGGTTTTACATAATTATTAATAAGAGGTGTAAACGCATTCATAATCAGAATAGCGAATGACATTCCCTCGGGATAGGCACCCCAGTTACGGATGACGATGGTCAGCACACCGATGGCCACACCATAGATAAGCTGTCCCTTGGCGGTCATAGGTGAGGTAACATAGTCGGTAGCCATGAAGATGGCACCCAACATCAAGCCACCCGAGAAGATAACGCTCACGGGGTCGGCATAGACGGGGTTAGCCACGTGCATGATGGTAGCGAGGACGAACACCGTACCGATGATGCTAACGGGGATGTGCCATGTGATAATCTTCTTCCACAGCATATAGGCCAGACCTAACAACAGAGCCAAGGCGCAGACCTCACCCAGTGAACCAGCTCCGTAGCCACTATTAGTAGAAAAGCCAATTAGCATGTGCAAGCTCTGAGGAAGTTCCTCCAATACTGACGCATCACCGTTCTTAATGGCCTGCTTCATAATGGCCAGCGGTGTAGCACCCGTTTCAGCATCCAGATATGACATCCATTGTCCAGCTTGTGGCCATGATGTCATCTGTGCAGGGAAGGCAACCAGCAGGGCTGCACGACCTACCAGTGCGGGGTTGAAAAGGTTATTGCCCAGACCGCCATAGGTCATCTTGCCCACGCCGATAGCGAAAAGGGCACCGATAATGATAATCCAGATAGGCAGGTTGGACGGCAGGTTAAAACCGAGCAGCAAGCCCGTCAGCACGGCAGAGCCGTCGCAGATGGTGGTGCGCTCGTTACGAAGCATAAACTTATTGATGGCCCACTCAAACAGGACGCAGGCCGCAACGCTCGTTGCACAGACAATGGCCGAGCCAATGCCGAAGTAGAAAAACGACACGAGCAGAGCGGGCATCAAGGCTATGATGACGCCGTACATATTGCGCTCAACGGTGTCGGTCCCATGTGCATGAGGCGATAATGATACTATTAATTTTCCCATTTTAGTTATTATTTATTTAACGCAGCCAAAGCTGTTTTTACTTTTTAGCCGCTCTTGCGCGGATGATTCCCATGACGGTGGACTTAGCCTGACGGATGTTGTCAAGCAACGGGCGATGGGCTGGACACGTGAACTGGCACGAGCCACACTCGATACAGCTGACAACCTCTTCCTTCTCGGCGCGCTCCCAGTTCTGCACACCAGCAAGTCTGGCCAGCAGGTAGGGTTCCAAGCCCATCGGGCAGGCAGATACGCACTTGGCACAACGGATGCACGGGTTAGGCTCCTTACGGAAAGCCTCCTCGCCAGAGATGATAGTCACCGAGTTAGTACCCTTGCAGATAGGCACGTCAATAGACATCAGGGCCTTACCCATCATCGGGCCACCAGCCAACAGCTTGTTGTCACCCTCGGGCATTCCACCACAAGCGTCAATCAAGTCCCTCATCGGCGTACCCATACGCACCAAGAAATTGCCAGGGTTAGCCAGACGCTTACCCGTAACGGTTGTATAGCGTTCAAACAACGGCTTGCGCTTCATCACAGCCTCATACACTGCGAATGCCGTACCTACATTCTGGACAATAGCACCCACATTGACGGGAATAGCAGGAGGAGCAGGAACCTGACGACGGATAACAGCATCAACCAGTTGCTTCTCACCACCCTGTGGATAGCGTTGCTTCAAAGGTACTACCTCAACATGATACGACGAGGCACCAAACTTCTCAGCGACCTTCTGTGACAGCAGTTCGATGGCTGGCATCTTGTTGGTCTCGATACCAATGTAACCCGTAGTCACCTTGGCACCCTTCATGAGTAGCTCCAGTCCGACAAGTATTTCGTCAGCGTGCTCCATCATCAGACGGAAGTCTGCCGTGATGTAAGGTTCGCACTCAACAGCGTTGATAATAACACACTCGGCCTTAGCCGTAGGCGGCGGGCAGAGCTTGATGAAGGTGGGGAAACAAGCACCACCCATACCAACGACACCTGCCGTCTTAATACGCTCCACGATTTCCTCGGGAGTCAGTTCGGGGTGAGCCTCTACGGTTTCCAGCTTGTCTGAACGGTCGATGGTTTCTTCCCACTCGTCGCCCTCTACATTAATAATAATAACTGGCTTACGATAGCCCGTAGCGTCAATGACGGTGTCAATCTTGAACACCGTGCCGCTGACACTGCTATAGATAGGAGCCGATACGAAACCGCCAGCCTCAGCAATCATCGTACCAACCTTCACCTTGTCGCCTTTGGCAACAACGGGCTTGGCAGGAGCACCAATATGCTGAGAAAGCGGGAAGATGGCCTGCTTTGGCAGGGCTGCCACCTTCGTAGCCACCTCGTGGGTCAGCTTATTTTCTTCGGGGTGTACCCCTCCGATGCGGAATGTTCTTACGTTCATGCTTGTTCCTCCTTCTTCACTTCAGGTTCTACATTAGCAGGCTTCTCGGCTGCCTCAGCAGCTTCAGGCTTCGGCTTGGGTGCAGGGAAGTTGACTGCGTGGATGGCCTTCGTCGGGCAAACAGCTACGCACTTACGGCACAGACGGCACTTGTTGAAGTCAATGTAAGAAACGTTGTTCTCGATAGTGATAGCACCAAAGGCACATTCTTTCTCACACTTGCCGCAGCCGATACAGGCAGCCTTGCAAGCCTTCATGGCAACAGGGCCTTTATCTTTGTTGACGCAGGACACGAATACCTTGCGACCCTTCGGCCCTTTCTTGCGAAGCTCGATGATGTGACGCGGACAGGCCTTGACACAGGCACCACACGACGTACACTTGTCTTCATCCACCTCGGGCAGACCCGTCTCTGGGTTCATGTGAATAGCATCAAACTGGCAAGCGGCCACACAGTCGCCACACCCCAGACAACCGAATCCGCAGGCCGTCTCACCAGCACCGCAGGCATTCATGGCTGCACAGGTGCGCAGACCGCTATACTCAGCAATCTTCGGACGCATCTCGCACGTTCCGTTACAACGTACCACGGCGACCATCGCTTCACCATTGGCAATGGCCATTCCCAGCAAGTCAGCCACCTTACCCATCACTTCCTGTCCGCCGACGGGACACATCAGCCCGTCAAGGCTGCCTGCATCTGCACCCTTGACAAGTGCATCAGCCAAGCCAGCACATCCAGCAAATCCGCAACCACCGCAGTTGGCACCGGGCAACAACTCTGTTACCTGAGCAATGCGTGGGTCTTCATAGACTGCGAATTTCTTGGAGCAGACATACAGCACAAGGGCGGCTATCAGTCCGATAGCACCCAACACTGCTACTGCAATCAAAATGAAATCCATAAATTAACTTTTTATTTGTTTTAGTTTAATATGATTTGAATCCTTGGTTATTCTATCGCAAAAGAGAGCCTGTCACGAATACGGTTGCGCAACAGGTGTAGCACGCCATAGTAGGGAAACAGGGCGGCCAGCCCGCTCAAGGCAGCATAACCCTCGTTACCCGTCAGTTGCAGCACCACCACCAACACGACAACCAGCACCACGAAAGGCAACCCAAAACCGAACAACAAGGCGTGGGCAGCCACCTGCGTAGAGGCCGTCACCGTCACGACATCGCCAACATTCAGCCCTCGCGTGTCAGTATGGAATACATCTACCAGTTTTTCTTTCGATTCCGAGGCATTACAATAACCCGCTACCTTACAAGAAGCACAAGCAGAAGTCTGGACGATGCGCACCTGCACGCTATCGTCCATTACTTTTTCAATAACCCCCGAATGCTTTATTTTATTACTCATTAGTATCTCAAGTAGTCGTAATCAACGGCAAAGGTACTATAAAAATATGAAATACGAATGCGCCGATAAAGTTTTTTTTGAAAAAAGGCCGTAATCGTTTGCGATTATCCCGCCTATTTTCTTACCCTTTATCACTACGACTACCTCACTCTCAACCTGTCGCCCGTGCGAATGACATAGTTGGGTGACAAGTTATTCATCTTGTATAGACTTTTCAGCTGTATACCATAACGTTGCGAGATAGTGTACATAGACTCGCCAGCCTCTACACGATGCGGACGGTTCTTAAACTCCTTCGGAGCCTTACGGCGTTTCTTTTGCAACCATATTATCTCACCTTCTTCCAGCAAGTCGTTCTTCTTACGCTCATTATAGCTGGCCAGCTTTCGATATGACACATCCAGTTCATCGGCAATCCTCCTGAACGTATCGCCCCTACGAGCCCGTACATAATAGTTTTTATTGAAGGCATAGACATGGCGCAGCTCGCCCTGTAGCACCGACGAGCTTCCCCCTTTGTCAAACTCCTTACCCGTATCATAGCGGTGCAGCTTGTAGGTTTCAATGATTTCTATCAGTCGCGTGGCATAAGTCGGGCTGGTAGCATAGCCACAGGCTTTCAGGCCATGCGCCCAACCCTTGTAGTCAGTACGCTTTAAGTCGAACAGCCGGCGATAGCGCTGGCTGGTGGTTAAGAACACGGAATGGTCGACATAACTCTGATAGGCATTGTCGTAGGCACGGAAACATTCGCCCCGCTCGTCATCGTCGTGATACGACTTACGCCCCGTCCAACCGTTACACTTGATGCCAAAGTGGTTGTTAGCCTTGCGAGCCAGTTCGCTCCTGCCAGCCCCGGACTCCAATACCCCCTGCGCCAGCGTGATGCTGGCCGGTATGCGATATTGCACCATCTGCTGTACGGCCACCTCGCCCCATTTGTCAAAGTAGTCGCTGTAAACCTTGTTCCATGTTACCCGCTGTGCAAAGGCCGTTAAGCATACCGTCAACAGCAAAATGAAAAGAATTATAGGCCGTTTCATGATTTTCTTTCGTATTTTGATGCAAAAGTAAAGAAAAAGAATTATATTTGCAACAAAAACCGTAATATTATGGAAGAGATGACGCTAAAAACCGAAATACAAGTAGCCCAGCTATCGGAACTGACAGACACAGACCGCCAGCTGATTGAGATGGCTATCGAGGCAACCAACCGCTCGTATGCCCCCTACTCCCACTTCCACGTAGGGGCAGCCCTGATGTTAGAGAATGGCAAGACGTTCATCGGCTGTAATCAGGAGAACGCAGCCTTCCCGGCAGGCATCTGCGCAGAGCGCTCGGCCATCTTTGCCGCTGGTGCATTGTACCCCGACCAGCCGGTGGTGGCACTGGCCATAACGGCACGCAACGCAAAGGGTGAACTGATTGATGAGCCAGCCAGCCCGTGCGGCACCTGCCGTCAGGTCATCATTGAGACGGAGACACGATTCAAGCATCCCGTGCGCATCCTGCTCTACGGTCGTAAGCACACCTATGTCATCAACGGCATCAAGCAGCTAATGCCCCTCGCATTTACTGAATTTTAGCCATCGCTGCATCAAGTGTCTTCACGCCTTGCTCCGTGCAGATGCCACGGAGTGAGACTAAGAAGAAGTTGGCAAACAACTGCTCGACGGAATAGCGCCTCAGCAATTGGTTGCTCATGACATATTCGCCGATAGCATCCAGCAGGTGGGATATTATCGTATAGTCAATATCTGGGCGCAGCAGTCCTTCCTTGACACCTTGCTGCATAAAGTCGTAGAAGTCGCTACGTGTCTTCTCGTGCGCCTCCATAATATATTGCTCCACCTTTGGATATTTCATAATGTCCTCATAGAACAAGGGGTTTACCATGTGCACTTCCTTCACCCTACGACGGTAAGCCTCGATAATGATATCTATCACGTGATGGCCCTCGGCAGCATAATGGGCCAGATAGGCCGCCCGCTGCTGGTCGTACTTCCTGATGCTCTGGTAGAGCAACTCTTCCTTATCCCCATAAATCTCGTAGAGAGTGCGCTTCGAAATGGCCAGTTGCTGGGCTATATCGTCCATCTTGACCGCACGGATGCCGTGCTGCATGAATGACGACATCGCCATGTCCAGAATCTTGTCCCTCAAAGCAATGCGATAGCTGCTCGTTTCTTTAATATCTTGCATAAATATCTACTTTTGAGGGCAAAGTTACTAAAAAATCGAAAAAACGGCACGTTTTACCCGAGTTTTTTGTATTTTTGCCCTCGGAAAAGAACTCATTTCAATATTAATACACTTATGGTAAAGATTTCTAAAGAGGCCGCTCTCGCCTATCATGAGGCTGGCCGCCCTGGTAAAATCGAAGTGAAGCCCACCAAGGCTTATCGTACTCAAACCGACCTGTCGCTGGCTTATTCGCCCGGCGTAGCCTATCCGTGTCTGGAGATTCAGCAGAATCCCGACAACGCCTACAAGTACACGGACAAGGGCAATCTGGTGGCTGTCATTTCCAACGGCACGGCTGTGCTCGGTCTGGGCGACATCGGTGCCATAAGCGGCAAGCCCGTGATGGAGGGAAAAGGTCTGCTATTCAAGATATACGGCGGTATTGACGTGTTCGACATCGAGGTCAACGAGAAAGACCCCGAGAAGTTCTGCGAGGCCGTGGAGCGCATCGCCCCCACCTTTGGCGGCATTAACTTAGAGGACATCAAGGCCCCTGAGTGTTTCTACATCGAGGAACGCCTGAAGCGCACGCTCGACATCCCCGTGATGCACGACGACCAGCACGGCACGGCGATTATCTCGGCTGCCGGTCTGAAGAATGCGCTGGAGGTGAACGGCAAGGACATTAGCAAGGTGAAGATTGTGGTGAACGGTGCCGGTGCTGCGGCTATCTCGTGTACCAAGCTGTATATGGCGATTGGCGCCAACAAGGACAACATCGTCATGCTCGACTCGAAGGGTGTCATCTCGACCAGCCGTACCGACCTGAACGAGCAGAAGAAGTTCTTTGCCACCAGCCGTACCGACATCCATACGCTGGCCGAGGCCGTCAACGGGGCTGATGTCTTCGTAGGACTGTCGAAGGGCAACGTGCTGACCAAGGACATGGTTCGCTCGATGGCCAACGACCCCGTCATCTTTGCCCTTGCCAACCCCGTGCCGGAAATCAGTTACGAAGACGCTATGGAGGCTCGCCCTGACACACTCATGTCGACGGGACGCACCGACTATCCCAACCAGATTAACAACGTCATCGGCTTCCCCTACATCTTCCGCGGAGCACTCGACGTTCACGCTACGGCCATCAACGAGGAGATGAAACTGGCTGCCGTTCACGCCATTGCCGACTTGGCCAAGCAGCCCGTGCCCGACGTGGTGAACGATGTGTACAAGGTGAACAACCTGACCTTCGGGCGCAACTACTTCATTCCGAAGCCCGTCGACCCACGACTGATTACTGAGGTCAGTGCCGCCGTGGCCAAGGCTGCCATTGAGAGCGGTGTGGCTCGCCGCACCATCACCGACTGGGACGAATACAAGCGCTCGCTCTCCATACTGCTCGGTCAGGAGACAAAGCTGACGCAGAAGCTCTACGCCACCGCTGCTGCCCATCCGCAGCGCGTCGTCTTTGCCGAGGCTGTCCACCCCACCATGCTGAAGGCTGCCGTACAGGCCAAGGCCGAGAACATCTGCGAACCGATTCTGCTGGGCAACGACGAGGTTATCCAGAAGATGGCCGACAAGCTCGACCTTAACATCGAGGGCATCGAGATTGTCAACCTGCGCCACCCCTCTGAGCAGGAGCGCCGCGAGCGTTACGCCCATATCCTGACGGAAAAGCGCCAGCGCGAGGGCTACACGTTCCAAGAGGCTAACGACAAGATGTTCGAGCGCAACTACTTTGGCATGATGATGGTCGAGACGGGCGAGGCCGATGCCTTCCTGACGGGCCTGTACACCAAGTATTCTAACACCATCAAGGTAATTAACGAGGTGATTGGCATCCGTCCTGAGTTTAAGCACTTCGGAGCCATGCACATCATCAACTCTGCCCACGGCACACTCTACATTGCCGACACACTGGTCAACGAGAACCCCGACACCGACACGCTGATTGACATTGCCAAGCTGGCATCGACGAGTGTCAAGTTCTTCAACGAGAAGCCTGTGATTGGCATGATTAGCCACTCTAACTTCGGCAGTAACCAGACGGAGGGGGCACAGAAGGTAAAGCACGCCGTGGAGTATATGCAGGAGCACCATCCTGAACTGCCCATCGACGGCGAGTTGCAGATTGGTTTCGCCCTCAACCGTGAGCTGCGCGACGAGCAGTACCCCTTCACCCGTCTTAAAGGCAAGGATGTTAACACGCTCGTGTTCCCCAACCTCACCTCTGCCCGCTCCAGCTACAAGATGCTGCAGATGCTCCATGCCGACGTGGAGATTATCGGCCCCATCCAAATGGGTCTGAACAAGCCCATCCATTTCGTCGATTTTGGAGCCTCCGTGCGCGACATCGTGAACATCGTGGCCGTGGCTGCTATCGATGCCTACGTGGACAAAGTGAAGAAAAGCATTGAGACGGCAGAATAAGCCATCCGACAGCAACGTTTGAAAGAACGGCTCTTACCGCGAGTAAGAACCGTTCTTTCCACCAGAAAGAGCCGTCCTTTCCAAGAGAAAGAACGGCTCTTTCGTTAAGACCGATACGCAACGACTACGAAACCTTCAGGCTCGGTGCCCTGCCTGCCACTATCTCGCAGAACACACATTTGCTTTTCGTTGCCTCGTCCATCAGCTCCAATTTACTTTTACCGCCGTTTCATAACCATCAGTCCCCGCCTTGTCATTTCCTCAGCAAAAGCCTGTTCTCCGTTCTCACGAATGTAGCGAATGCAGGCAGGACGGTCGCTGCGGAACACAAAGGCAAACACTTTGCCTATAAAGTTGTTGTACAGTCGGCATTCCTGCACGTCCTTGTCACATTCGGCGCACGTATGGAAGCCACGCTCCATACAGCACTGTCTTATCTTGCACCACGATGCCTTCTCGTTCTTGTGGCACCCCGGACACTTGCCGTTGCAATACTTTCTGCATCCTCCACAGTACAGCCCACACGCGGCTATGGTCTGTTTGTCCACTTTGATTTCGTTCATTACAATTCTGCTCCTAAAGATTACTGGTGCAAAGATAGTCAGTTTTATTCAATCAGCCAAGGGCAACCAACCAAAACGATGCAAATATTCCGATAATCCTTTTCCATGTCGGAAATAATTACTACCTTTGTACACAAACTACAAAGCAAATAAATCAAAGAGAAATGAGAACTACTAAAACAAATGTATTAGCAACTTTGGCATTGCTATTTACGTTGACAGCAAGCGCGCAGAGCGGACTTGTGGGGTTTGCCAACTACAGCGACATGGGGCTGCATGGCACCACGGGCGGAAAGGGAGGAAAGATTGTACACGTGACAACACGCGAAGAGTTTACGCGATATGCGGGGGCAGACGAGCCTTACATTATCATACTCGACGCTGACCTGAAGGGACACTACGACTACAGTGCCAATCCCAAGCAGAAGCACGACGTGATAAGCGTGAAAAGCAACAAGACGATTATCGGCGGTGGCAAAGGCGCACACCTTGACAGCTTGGGGCTGGACATAAACGGGCAGCAGAACATCATCATACGCAACCTGAGGATAACAAAGGCCGACCCTGATGCCATAGCGTTCAGGGACACACACCACGTGTGGGTGGACCACTGCGACCTGTCAAGCCAAAAGGAAGCGAGGGACGAGAACGACGGACTGCTGGACTTCACCTACGGGTCAAGTTATCTTACCGTGTCGTGGTGCAGGTTCCATGACCACGACAAGACATCGATATGCAGCTCTGGCACACGCAACATCAGCGACTACGGGCGGCAGCGCGTCACCTACCACCACAACGCGTTCATAAACTGCACACAGCGCAACCCAAGAATTGGCTACGGGCTGGGGCATATCTTCAACGACTACAATCAGGATAACTCTTCGTATGCCATAGGCATGTTTGCCCGTGCTGTGGTGAACGTAGAGAACTGCTACTTCAAGAACGTAAAGGAGGCTTTCAACCAGATGTACGCTACAAGCGCCGACGATGCCTATTGGGGATTCGTAAGGAGCACGGGCAACCAGTTTGACAACACTAACAACGGGACGAAGGGCAACAGCGACGAAGGTTTCGATGTAAGCCGCTACTACATGTACGATTTCGCCCTTGACAAGGCTGCCGACGTGCCGGGACTGGTGTCAGCAATGGGTTGCACCGAGGGGATTGAGGGCGACATCATCCCGTTCCCCGGCGACGGTGCCATAGGCATTCAGGCGGACATCCGCCCCAGTTGCAGCGACATCGAGGGAGCTACGGACTATATATATACAATAGGTGTAACGCCAGAGAGTATGCAAGAATGTCGTCCGGAGGAAATGACGCTCGCGCCGTCAACGACGTATTACTGGCAGGTGCGCGTTGTGGGTGGCAAGTACGACGGTAAGACTTCAGCCATATTCCGCTTTGCCACAGCTGGCACAAAGGCTCACACCCCATCGCCGGCGGACGGCGACCGCCATACTGAGTTGCGCGAGATTGTGGGCGAGAGCGTGCCGTGCGCACCGCTGACACTGCGCTGGCGCGAGAGCTTCGATGCCGAAGGGTACACCGTAAGCGTAGGACAGCAAAGCGACATGACCGACGCTGTGAGCATCGACGTAGACCAGCCAGCATACAGGCCCGACAACCTGCGCCACGGCGAGACCTACTACTGGCGCGTAGACACGAAGCGACAAGACGGCACAGTGGCCGAGGGCGACGTATGGAGCTTTAGTTCAGACATAAGCCTTGCCCACACAGGGCGCAACGAAGTTGAGCACGCCGTGCGTGGTGGCCTGTGCTTCCCCGAGCGCGATGTCACGGCAAACTGGATAATAGCCTCTAACGACTCGTGCAACGTAGGCGACCAAGGCCCCGGCTACATGAGCTTCGTATGGGACGGCGACCCCGGAGCATACAACCTCGGCACAGCCTACTTCGACGAAAGCTCAGGCCAAGGATGGTTCAGCATATATGTCAACGAGGAACAGCACGACGAATGGACCGCCTCAGCCAATAACAACAAGATGGCCATACGCCAGACAAAGAACGTAGCATTAGCACATGGCGACGAGATACGCATAGAGTTTTACACACAAAAGAATATGCGGTGCCGCACAGACTACCTCGACATCACCCCCGACCCAACCGGCATTCATGACATCACCACAGCCACCACAACCAGCCAAGACACGGAACCAATCTACAACCTTGCCGGCCAGCGCATAACCACCCCCGTCAAAGGACAGATATACATCAAGGGCAACAAGAAGTTCATCCAGAGATAACCCGTCTCATCACCGCCATATAGAGAGCACTATATAGACTGCTTCGCGGTGTTTATTCTTGGGAAAGGCTTACAAAAACGTTAGCGCGATGGGTGAGAGTCTCGAAAATAATTTGTATTTTTGCAGGCGTTATGGCAAAGGAGAAAATCATGTACGTCTGCTCGAACTGCGGACAAGAGTCGGCCAAGTGGATAGGCAAGTGCCCTGCCTGCGGTCAGTGGAATACGTTTAAGGAGTTCAGGAGCCTGCCTACTACCTCTTCCAAAGGGAGGGGGAGCTTTGGCGACGGAGGGGGTGTCTCGAGCAGGGGGCGCGACGCAGCCAAGGTGCTCAGGTTGCGCGACATATCGTCGCACGACGACCCACGTATTGACATGCACGACCAAGAGCTGAATCGGGTGCTGGGGGGCGGACTGGTGCCGGGCTCCATTGTGCTGTTAGGCGGTGAGCCGGGCATTGGCAAGTCGACACTATCGCTACAAACCATGCTCAGCTTGCCTGACATGCGGGTGCTCTACGTCAGTGGTGAGGAGAGTGCTCACCAGCTGAAGATGAGGGCTGGGCGTATCAGCCATCAGGAGAACGACAACTTCATGATACTTTGCGAGAACTCGCTGGAGGCCATCTTCGAGCACATTAAGGAGGTGCAGCCCGAGCTGGTGGTTATCGACTCCATTCAGACCATATCGACCGAGGATGTGGAGTCCAGTGCCGGCTCAATCGCCCAAGTGCGCGAGTGCGCCTCTGCCCTGCTCCGCTTTGCCAAGACCAGCGGCGTGCCCGTCATTCTGATAGGCCACATCACCAAGGAGGGAACGCTGGCTGGGCCGAAGATTCTGGAACACATCGTAGACACGGTTATCCAGTTTGAGGGCGACCAGCACTATATGTACCGCATCCTGCGCTCTATCAAGAACCGATTTGGCTCTACTTCAGAACTGGGTATCTACGAGATGCAGCAGACGGGACTTCGACAGGTCAGCAACCCGTCGGAGCTGTTGCTGACCGAAGACCACGACGGGCTTTCGGGCGTAGCCATCTCAAGTGCCATTGAGGGTGTGCGCCCCTTCTTGGTAGAGACGCAGGCACTCGTCAGCAGTGCGGCCTATGGTACACCGCAACGCTCGGCTACGGGCTTCGACCAGCGGCGACTGAATATGCTGTTAGCCGTGCTCGAAAAGCGCGTCGGCTTCAAACTGATGCAGAAAGACGTGTTCCTGAATATTGCCGGTGGATTGCGAGTAACGGACATGGCGATGGACTTGTCCGTGATTGCCGCCGTGCTATCCAGCAACGTAGACACGCCGATAGAGAGCGGTTGGTGCATGGCTGGCGAGGTAGGACTGAGCGGCGAGGTGCGCCCCATAGCCCGCATCGAGCAGCGCATTGCCGAAGCCGAGAAGTTAGGCTTCCAGCATATCATCATACCTAAGTATAATATGAGTGCCCTGAACCGCAAAAAGTTCCAGATAGAACTGGTGCCCGTCCGCAAGGTAGAAGAGGCACTGCGTGCCCTCTTCGGCTAATCCTCGTACACCGTTTTGTCGTCAATGCCCGCCTCGGCCAGAGCCTCACGGCGCTCCACGCACGTGCCGCAACGGCCACAATGCTTTTCGCCACCCTTGTAGCACGACCATGTGTCGGCATAGTCAATGCCCAATGCCTTGCCCCGTCGGGCAATGTCCGCCTTCGTCATATTGGTGTATGGCGAGCGCAGCCTGACAGTGACAAACGTGCCAGCCTGAGCCGCTTGGTCGAAAGCATCGACAAACTCAGGGCGGCAGTCGGGATAGACGGTGTGGTCGCCACCGTGGTTAGCCATCATCACATATTTCAGTCTGTTGCTCTCCGCAATGCCCACGGCGATGCTCAGCATGATGCCGTTGCGGAAAGGCACCACCGTCGACCGCATATTCTCGTCAGCGTAGTGTCCTTCAGGAATTTCCTCACCACCCTCCAACAGCGAACTCTTAAAGTAGCGCGTCATAAAGTCCAAGGGTATTACCACGTGACGAATGCCCAGCCGCTCGCAATGCAGGCGGGCACAGGGGATTTCGCGCGCATTATGCTTCGAGCCATAGTCAAACGAGATGGCCAGCGCAATGCGCTCCTGCTCATCATATAATAAGGTAGTGGAGTCAAGCCCACCGCTCAAAATCAATACAGAATCTTTCATATCCGAGTGCAAAGGTACGATTTTTTAGATATATTTCGTACCTTTGCACCGCTTTTTAGTTATCACACATGTACAAACCACTTTACAACCAGCGCAAAGCCTTCCGCTTCCGCCAGTTTTCGCGGAAGGGATATGCCCTGTTTGCCTGTCTGGGACGTGTCGTTACCATCGGCGTGCTGAGTGTGGCCACCCTGCAGTCGGCCAGTGCCGCCACCGATGACGTCAACACAAAGACGGAGACCACCGACGACGGACAAACGACCGACAAGGAGGCCATGCTCGACGATGTCGAGGTGACGGGCTCACGCGCACCGCTTGCACTTGGGCAAGCAGCGAGAATGGTCACTGTACTGACGCGCGACGAGATTCAGGCGGCGCCAGTACAAAGTATTAACGATTTGCTGAAATACGCCGTTGGCGTGGATGTTCGTCAGCGTGGCCCGATTGGTGCCCAGACGGACATTGGCATCCGTGGCGGCACGAGCGAGCAGCTGACGATTTTGCTAAACGGCATTAACATCTGCGACCCACAGACGGGGCACAACGCTTTCGACTTCCCCTGCGACCTGAGCGACATCGAGCGCATTGAGGTGCTGGAGGGGCCAGCAGGCCGGGTCTACGGCACGTCGTCGCTGATGGGGGCGATAAACATCGTCACCAAGCAGGCCGCCCAGAGCAGTGCCGACATTCATGCCGAGGGGGGCAGCTTCGGCTACCTGTCGGCAGGGGCACGCATCAACGGGAACAACGGGGCATGGAACAACCAGCTATCGGCCAGCTATACGCGCAGCGACGGCTACCTGCGCGCCAAGTCGGGTGCGCTCAACAGCGACTACTCGGGTGGCAAGGCGTTCTATCAGGGCAGCTATCAGGCAGCCGATTTTCGCCTGAACTGGCACGCAGGCATGAGCACCAAGGGGTTCGGTTCCAACACGTTCTACAGTGCCAAGTTCGATGAGCAGTATGAGCGCACCACCAAGCTCTATACGGCTGTCAAGGGCGAGACCAGCGGACGGCTCCACTTCAGCCCTGCCATCTACTGGAACCGCTCCTACGACCGCTTTGAACTGATACGCGATTCGGAGGTCACGGTGCCTTTCAACCACCACCGCACCGATGTCTTTGGCATCAACCTGAACAACTACTTCGACTGGCAGTTAGGGCGCACGGCCTTCGGTGCCGAGTTTCGCAACGAGGACATCGTTAGCAGCAACTTAGGCGAGCCGCTGAACGCCCCATACGGCCAGTACAAGTACGGGCTGAACCGCTCGAACCTGAGCCTGCACTTGGAGCACAACATCCTGCTGCGCCGCTTCACGTTGTCGGCAGGCTTCATCGCCGTTAAGAACACGTGGAACGAGATGCCCTTCACCGTCTATCCCGGCATTGATGCCAGCTACCGCATTGGCGAGTGCTGGAAGGTGTATGCCTCCTACAACTCATCGCTGCGTATGCCGTCGGTCACCGAGCTGTATTACAGCGTGGGCGGCCATCAGGCTGACAAGTATCTGAAGCCCGAGGAGCTGCGGGCAGTAGAGGGAGGCGTGAAATGGCTAACCCCAGTCGTCAGCTGGCAGGCCAGCGTGTTCCACCACCACTGCCGCAACATGATTGACTGGATTCTTGACCCAGCGGCCAGCGAACCCGTCTGGCAGAGCGTGAACCATACCAAGGTGAACACACTCGGCTTTGAGACCTCGGCCACGCTGCGCCTGAAGCAGGGCACCGTGACCGTGGCGTACAGCTACATAGACGAGGACAAGCAGGGCAAGGACAATATCCAGACGCAATCGACACTGGAATACTTGCGCCATAAGCTGGTGGGCCAGCTACTGCTGCACCTAACGGAGCGGCTGAACTGGAACGTGAAATACCGACTGCAAAAGCGGGCTGGCAGCTACACGACCAACGAGGGTGCGGTAATGCCCTATCACACTTACGACATCGTAGACACCCGACTGACATGGAACGCCGACAGCTACTCGCTGTACGTGGAGGCCAACAACCTACTGGGCCGCCGTTATGTCGACTACGGCAACGTGCAACAGCCCGGCACGTGGCTGATGGTGGGTGCCAAATATCACTTGAATTTCTAACATGAAGACCCTTAAACACACGCTGACCGCCATGCTGATGCTGCCAAGCATCGGCATGGCGGCCCAGCGCCTAAAACCCTGCGACCTGCTGTTCCACGTAGCAGCACAGCCCAACGCCATTACCACCGTCACACCGGGCATGATTGACCACGTGGCGATGGTGCTGTCTGAAGACAGCGTTATCGAGGCCACGCACCGCGGTGTGGTGACGACCCCGCTCGACTCACTGCGCCGTCAGGACGGCTATTATATAATAGGTAGGGTGAGGCGTGCCGACCCCGTCCGCTCGCTGATGAATGCCCGTCGCTATCTGGGGCGTCGCTACGACTTTGTCTTTCTGCCCGACAACGACGACATCTATTGCTCGGAACTGGTACAGCTGTCGCTGGTCGACAAAAAAGGACGGCTGCTGTTGGCAACCATCCCTATGTCGTTTCACGATGCCTCGGGGCGCATTACTGACTACTGGAGCCAGTTCTATGCCCGCCGCGGCATGGCCGTGCCCGAAGGACAGCCTGGCACCAATCCCGCAGAGCTGTCGCAGCGCAAGTGCGTCAGGCTCGTCGGTCGGCTACGCTAAGCAGAAGTCGAGGTCGGCGGCAATTTGCTCTTTGTCCAGATGCTGCCCGATGAACACCAGCTTCTGCATACGGTCGCCATACTGGTCGTCCCAGTCGCGACGCAGCTGCTCGTTCTGCGCCATCATCATGTCCAGCTCGTCCTTCGGCATCGTGGCATACCACTGACCGGCATTGCTGAGCGACACCTGACGGCCAGCCTGCTCGAAGACGTAGCAGATGTCCTCCTCGCCCTTGAAATAGCAGATGCCCTTGGCGCGGATGATGCTCTTAGGCCACTTGCGCGCCACAAACTCGTCGAACAGCCCGAGGTTAAACGGGCGGCGGGCGTAGTAGACAAACGTGCCGATGCCATACTCCTCGGCCTCGCCCTCGTCGTGGTGATGGTGGTGGTGCTCATGGTCATGATGATGGTGATGCTCGTGGTCGTGGTCATCATCATCGTCATCATCGTGGTCGCCCTCCAGTTCCTGAACCCATGCTGCCGAGGTTGCCACCTCTTCAAAGTTGAACTTCCCCGTGTTGATAAGTTCATTCAAATCCACATTGCCATAGTCGCACTCGATGATGTCGGCCTTGGGCTGCAGGGCGCGGATTATCTGCTTTACCTGCGCCAGCTCGTCCTTCGACACCTCCGAGGCCTTGTTCAGCAGGATGATGTTGCAGAACTCTATCTGCTGAATCACCAAGTTCTCAATATCCTCCTCGTCAATGTTCTTGCGCAGCAGGTCGTTGCCACCCGAGAACTCGTCGCGCATCCGCAGCGCATCCACCACGGTGACGATGCAGTCCAGCTGCAAGTATCCGTCCTTCACATACTCGGGGCCCAGCGAAGGGATGTTGACCACGGTCTGGGCAATGGGAGCCGGCTCGCAGATGCCGCTGGCCTCAATCACTACGTAGTCGAAACGCCGCATACGGGTGATGTCGCGCAGTTGCTCCACCAAGTCCATTTTCAGCGTACAGCAGATGCAACCATTCTGCAGGGCCACCAGCGAGTCGTCCTTCTGGCCCACTACTCCACCCTTCTCTATCAGGTCGGCGTCAATGTTCACCTCGCCGATGTCGTTCACGATGACGGCAAACTTGACGCCCTGCTTGTTCTGCAATATGCGGTTCAGCAGTGTTGTCTTGCCGCTGCCCAGATAGCCCGTCAGCAGCAATACGGGAATGTTCTTAATCTTCTCCATGACTATATTACGATTTATCGACAGTTATGTTATTGCTCAATTTTGGGTACAAAGATAAGTCTTTTCTCCGACTTCTGCAAGCTCCGCCTTACATTATTAAAAGCCGGTCATCCGTTGGCCGGGGTTGAAAGAGCCGTTCTTACCCGGAGTAAGACCCGTTCTTTCCACGAGTAAGAGCCGTTCTTTCCGGCAGAAGGAACCGTTCTTTCCCACCGACCCAACCGATGCACTTCGCAAAAAAACTCTAAATATTTAATTATCAGTCACCGTTTATCAATTAATTGTTGTATCTTTGCGTCCAATTAGGATAAATTGTAAATCATTAATAGTTAAATTGTAAACCATCATGACAATCAATGAGATGAACTTTGCCGGTAAGAAGGCAATTGTACGTGTAGACTTCAACGTACCCCTGGACGAGAATGGTAAGATTACGGACGACACCCGCATCCGCGGTGCGCTGCCCACGCTGAAGAAGATTCTGGCCGACGGCGGTGCCGTCATCATCATGTCGCACATGGGCAAGCCCAAAGGAAAGGTGGACATGAAGAAGTCGCTGGGTCAGATTCGCGAGGCCGTAGAGCAGGCACTGGGCGTTCCCGTTGCCTTTGCTCCCGACTGCGCCAAGGCTCAGGAGCAGGCTGCTGCCCTGAAGATGGGCGAGGCTCTGTTGCTCGAGAACCTGCGCTTCTATCCCGAGGAGGAGGGCAAGCCCGTAGGCGTTGAGAAGGGTACTCCCGAATACGACGAGGCTAAGAAGACCATGAAGCAGAGCCAGAAGGAGTTTGCCAAGACGCTGGCCAGCTATGCCGACTGCTACGTGATGGATGCCTTCGGCACCGCTCACCGCAAGCACGCCTCTACCGCTGTCATCGCCGACTACTTCGACGCCGACTCAAAGATGCTGGGTCTGCTGATGGAGAAAGAGGTACAGGCCGTTGACAACGTGCTGTCTAACATCAAGCGCCCCTTCGTAGCCATCATGGGCGGTTCGAAGGTCAGCTCAAAGATTGGCATCATCGAGAACCTGCTGGGCAAGGTTGACAAGCTCATCCTCTGCGGTGGCATGACCTACACCTTCTCTAAGGCTCACGGCGGCGAGATTGGCGAGTCTATCGTTGAGCTGGACAAGCTGGACGTAGCACTGGGCGTTGAGGAGCTGGCCAAGAAGAACAACGTGGAGCTGGTGCTGGGCACCGACTGCACCGCCACCAACGGACTGGACTTCGACACCATGAGCGTCAAGGCTGGTGCCGAGATTATCACCTGCCCCGCCAACAAGGTTCCTGCCGGATTCGAGGGCGTTGACGCTGGTCCTGAGAGCCAGAAGGCATTCGCCGAGGCTATCAAGGGTGCCAAGACCATTCTGTGGAACGGCCCCGCTGGTGTATTCGAGTGCGACGACTTCACAGCTGGTAGCCGTGCCATTGGCGACGCTATTGCCAGCGCTACTGCCGAGGGTGCATTCTCGCTGATTGGCGGTGGCGACTCTGTAGCCTGCGTCAACAAGTTCGGCCTGGCCGACCAAGTCAGCTACATCTCTACTGGCGGTGGTGCGCTGCTCGAGGCTATCGAGGGCAAGGTGCTCCCCGGTGTGGCAGCTATCAAAGGTGAATAAGCTATGAAAAGAACATTTCTTTATATCATTATGGCCGCACTGCTCACAGCGTGCGGCCATCGTGCTTCTCAGCAGGAGCAAGACACCGAGGCCACCGAGAGCGCAGAGCTCAAGGTAGATAGCATTGGGCTGGAGCGTGAGGACTCAATGGCCAGCGTGAAAGTCAGCGTCGCATGGCCCACGGAGGGCAACGACTCGCTGGTAAAGGCCATACGCCGCTATATCTGTGAGGAACTGGGTGCGCGTCCCTACCAAGAGGGCACCCCGACGACGATGCAGTATGAAGATGGAGAAAAAGCCGTCAAGGCCACGGTTGAGGAAGTGTATAAAGAGTTGCAGGCCATGTGGCAGGAAGTCCATGACAATGGCTATAACGCGGATATGGCTTACAACAATTACATCAACGTCATACTGCTGGAGGACAACGACCGCTACGTCACCTACCTCAGCAACGTTGAAGGATTTATAGGCGGTGCCCACGGCTATGCCTCGTCGAAGGGCCGCACCTTCTTCAAAGGCAACGGCAGACAGTTTGGCTACCAGTTGGAATACCATCCGAAGACAAACACTTTCGACATCAAGGAGCAGACGCTGTTCAAAGACCCCGCCTCGCCCAAGCTGGCCGCTCTTATCAAGGAGGGTGTGCGCGGCTACATCAAGCAGCTCAACGAGGCTCCTGTCAGTGACGAAGAGCTGCAGACCATGCTGCTCGGAGTGGACGATGTTAACCGCATCCCGTTGCCCAGCGTAGCCCCCTACTTCACCAAAAACGGGCTGGCCTTCGTCTATCAGCAGTACGAGATAGCCCCCTACTCGGCAGGCATGGTCAACTTTAACATCCCCTACGACGAGGTGCGCCCCCTGCTCACCCCAGAGGCTGCCGCCCTGCTTCCGTAGCCACCCGTTTTCTGTGCTAACGTATAATCATCAAAAGAAGTAATTATGGAATATCGCGAATTAGGAAATACTGGAATGAAGGTGTCGGAACTGGGCTTCGGCGCCTCTTCTTTGGGCGGTGTGTTCCACGCTTTCGACGAACACCGCGGCATTGATGCCGTGTTTGCCGCCGTCGATGCTGGCATCAACATCATCGACGTATCGCCATACTACGGCCACTACAAGGCTGAGACCGTGCTGGGCAAGGCGCTGAAGGACATCCCCCGCAACCGTTTCTACCTGTCGACCAAGGTGGGTCGCTACGGTAAGGACGGCGTTAATACATGGGACTATTCGGCCCGTCGTGCCAAGGAGAGTGTCTACGAGAGCTTGGAGCGCCTGCACATCGACTACATCGACATCATCAACGTTCACGACATCGAGTTTCAAGGACGCATGGAGGGTGGATTGCAGAAGGTGGTCGACGAGACGCTGCCAGCACTGCACGAACTAAAGGCCGAGGGCGT
Source organism: uncultured Prevotellaceae bacterium (assembly GCA_947174945.1). Classification (GTDB taxonomy): domain Bacteria; phylum Bacteroidota; class Bacteroidia; order Bacteroidales; family Bacteroidaceae; genus Prevotella. The sequence continues at coordinate 77,613 of CAMWKZ010000007.1, forward strand.
GGTCAAGCACGTAGGCATCACCGACCTGCAGCTGGAGAACCTGCGCTGGGTCATTGAGCACTCAGAGCCGGGCACCGTGGAGAGTGTCATGAACTTCTGCCACTACTGTCTGTGCGACGACAAGCTGGTTGACTTCCTCGACTTCTTCGAGCAGCACGGCGTGGGCGTGCTCTCTGCGTCGCCTTTCTCAATGGGTCTGCTCACCGAGCGTGGCGTGCCCGACTGGCATCCTGCCCCCAAGCCGCTAGTGGCCGTCTGCGAACAGGCTGCCGAGCACTGCAAGGCCAAGGGCTACCCCATCGAGAAGCTGGCCATGCAGTTCTCTTGCTCCAACAAGCGCATTGCCTCCACCGTGTTCAGCACCACCCGCCCCGAGGCTATCAAGCGCAACCTTGAGTACCTCAGCGAGCCTATGGACGAGCAGTTAGTAAACGAGGTGCGCAGCATTATTGGCGACCAACAACGGGTATCATGGGCGAACACATGACAATCATCGACGCACACGCCCACTTGTGGCTCCATCAGGACACCGTGGTGAATGGCTTGCCCATCTACCAGCTGGAGCCTAACCGCAGCCGCTCGATGTTCTTCGGCGAGGAGCGGCAGATGTTGCCGCCCTACATGACCGACGGGCAGAACACGGCAGAGCGGTTTCTGTCGAACATGGACTATGCCCAAGTGTCGGCAGCCGTCATCACGCAGGAGTTTATCGACGGACTGCAGAACAGCTACTTGCAGCAGGTGCAGCGCTGCTATCCTGACCGCTTCTTCACGTTTGGCATGGCCGACTGGCGGCAGCCCGGCTTCCTGACAAGCGCACAGGCACTTATCAAGCAAGGCTTCCGCGGCCTGAAGATTCCTGCCGCCCGGCTGGACGTGCAGTTCCTGAACGACGAGTTCATGCAGCTGTTCCGACTGATGGAGCAGCAGGGCATCATCCTCGGCATCGAATTGGCCGACGGCGACGTGCAGGTGGGGCAGATGGAGGAAATTATCAGCGAGTGCCCACGGCTGAAGATAGCCATCGGCCACTTTGGCATGGTGACGCGCCCCGACTGGTTGGCCCAGATACGGCTGGCCCGCCACGAGAACGTCTACGTGGAGAGCGGCGGCATCACGTGGCTCTTCAACGACGAGTTCTATCCCTTCCCCTCGGCTGTCCGCGCCATCAAGGAGGCTGCCAACGAGGTAGGCATGGAGAAGCTGATGTGGGGCTCCGACTATCCGCGCACCATCACGGCCATCACCTACCGTATGTCGTATGACTTCGTTACCAAGTCAGCTGAGCTGACCGACACCGAGAAGCGGCTGTTCCTGGCCGACAACGCCCGCCGTTTCTTCGGCTTCGGCGAACTAAAAGAATTACCGTACATCAAAAACATGAGCGAATGAAAGCAATACAGATTACACAGCCACAGGTCATGAAAGTGGTTGACATTGACAAGCCCCAGTGTGGCAGCGACGAAGTGCTGCTCAAGATACACTACGTAGGATTCTGCGGCAGCGACCTGAACACCTACCGCGGACTGAACCCGATGGTGACCATGCCCGTCATACCGGGTCATGAGATAGGTGCCGAGATAGCCGAGGTGGGTGCCAACGTGCCCAGCCATCTGACCAAGGGCATGGCCGTCACGGTCAATCCCTACACCAACTGCGGACATTGCCCCTCATGCCGCAACCGCCGCTACAACGCCTGCCAGCACAACGAGACGCTGGGCGTGCAGCGCAACGGTGCCATGAGCGAGTACATCGCCATTCCTTGGCAGAAGGTGATTCCCATTGGCAACATCACCGTTGAGCACGCAGCCCTCATCGAGCCGATGAGCGTCGGTTTCCATGCCGTCAGCCGTGGGCAGGTGGTCGACACCGACACCGTCATGGTCATCGGCTGTGGCATGGTGGGCGTAGGTGCCGTGGTGCGTGCCATCATGCGCGGAGCCAAAGTCATTGCCTGCGACATGGACGACGAGAAGCTGGCCATTGTCCGCAGCTTAGGAGCCGAGTACACCATCAACTCAGCCAAGGAGGACGTACACGCCCGACTGCAGGAAATCACCGGCGGTGCCGGTCCCGACGTAGTCATCGAGGCTGTCGGTGCCCCCGTCACCTATCAAATGGCCGTCAACGAGGTAGCCTTCACAGGCTGCGTCGTCTGCATCGGCTACGCCAAGCAGGACGTGCAGTTCACCACCAAGCTCTTCGTCCAGAAGGAGCTTGACATCCGTGGCTCACGCAACGCCCAGCCCGAGGACTTCGACGGAGTTATCCGCTATCTGGAGCGCAACAACCCACCCTACGACATCCTGATTAGCAACGAGGTGACACCCGAGCACGCCGAGGAAGCCATGCAGCAGTGGCTCGAAGCCCCCGCCAAGGTGTTCCGCATCCTCGTCAAGTTTGCATAGCAGGGGGCGGTAGCACCTACGCGCGCCTCTGACGAAGCCCCTCCCCCTTTATATACTGTCCTCCCTTTTGGGGGTAGTTCATTATAAGAGGACTACAATATAGGGGGAGGTGTCATCACCCCCATGACGGCAGGAGCCGAAACCGCACCGCCCAAGGGGAGCAACAGCATGGACATGGGTTACACCATGCACTGACCGCATCCGCATTATGCACAGATGCACTTCGCATCGTGTGCTGGTACGCTCCGCACACCACGCACCAACCCGCTTCCCACCACCAAAGAAAGGAAAACAGAGCAGGAATAACGAGCATTATCAGGAATTATCGTACCTTATCGCACCCGAAACTGACAGAAATTGACATCGCGCTTCTAGAATGTCACACCTGTCGACCCTGGTCGCATCGCCCATGGAAGAAGCCGGCCCGGCGTGAGTTTGCAGATACAAAGATACAACATTTTCCCCAGACACAGCATACATCAGGCAAAAAAGTTTCCCATAAAAACCGTTTTTCCGGAAAACGGGCCATGCACCAATAGTACGAATGCAACTGGCACCACATCAATAGTGACAGTAAGGACACAGATATATGGGAAAGACTTCCTTTCCCCCATAACGTTACAAGCCATCACCGCCCCATCAGCAGCACCGCACCCAAAACCAAAGTGGCCATCACGCACCGACACACTCCCCCATCACCGCACCCTCCGACACAATACAATAGGTGGAAGCCATCTTCACAGACAACTTCCACCCTGAGGAAAATGATAAATATAACGTGAGTTCGATGTAAGAAAGTATCTGAAAAAGTTGTGGGAGTGAAATATTCTTTGTACCTTTATATG
>CAMWKZ010000008.1 GCA_947174945.1 uncultured Prevotellaceae bacterium
TATCGGACTGGCCAAATTATTGCAGGAAATTCTGCTCACGTAAAAAGCGGCTCACGGCATTGCGGATGCTGGTAAGGCCGAAGTCGGCGGGATTAACCTCGTTGATAGGAAGCCAAATGGCTTCGGCGGCATCGTCGGCGGCATGGATGGGAGCTATTGCAGCGCTGTTGACACGAACCAGATAATCCATATCGAGGGTATGGACGCCCATGCCACTATACTGGTAGACGTTGGGCGAAGAGAAGAGGTACTGGATGTCCTGCACCTCCAGCCCCGTCTCTTCCTGTATCTCACGACGCATCCCCTCCTCTACCGTCTCGTACATATCGCAGAAACCACCAGGCAGGTCAAGCGTACCCTTGGCCGGCTCTTTGGCGCGACGCACCACCAGCATCTCGTTCTTTTCATTCACGATGAAGGCCGCCGTGGCCGAACAGGGATTGGCATAATAGATGAAGCCACAGTCCTCGCACCGCTTGCTCTTGAAGTTGTTGACCACGAAATGCGGACTACCGCAAACGGGGCAGTATCTGAATTTCTCTAAGGGATGCTCCATTACCAGTTGTCTGTTCTAAAAGGGAACAAAGGCAGTCCGCCAGCATTGGCCAGATTACCCAGCTGCCAGTTGCGGAAACAATAGCGCACGGCTAAGGGCTGTTTCACCTCGGGGCACGTCACCATGATGCACTCATTCCAGTAGCCACCGCCCGGTCGCCAGAAGTGCTCGGCCTTGGCAGGATGGAACACTTGGTCGGCACCAGCCACCTCGAAGCCCGTAATATCCACGAAACGGCTAATACCTCCGCACTCGTTGTTAAGGTGCAGCATGACGGTATCGTTCTTCACCTTCATATCCTTGTACGACGGGCTCTCACAAATAATGGATGACATACCATAGGTCTTGTTCAGTGCCAAGAATGCCAGTCGCTCGCCCACCTTCTGCTTCTGGGCAGGGTGAATCTGCGTACTCTCATAAGGGAACACGCAGTCGTTGGTGCATACCAGTCCGCTATTCGGGATAATCTGAGAGGCACGAAACTGCTGTTCCTGCAACAGGGCATTCCACGTACCATTTAGAGCGCCTGACCCATAGGGGGCTATCTGTACGAAATAGAAGGGGATTTCGCCCAGTCCGAACTGGGTGCGCCACTGCTCTACCAGCAGTTTCAGACGCTCGGAATACTGATTGCCCGGGTCGCCCACATTCGAACAGCCTTGATAGAACAAGATGCCTTTCACGGTATAGTTCAGAATGGGGTTGAACGTACCGTTACCCCACAGCATGGCACGGTGGTAGTCAAACATCTTCTTGAAATTAACGATACCCATCGAGTCGGTAGGCTCATTGGTGTATTTCTCCAGATTCTCCTTGGTCAGCCAGCTCTCCACACGCGTGCCGCCCTTGTTGGCCTCAATCAGTCCGATGGGAATATCCAGCGCCTTGTTAAGCACCTTGGCACAGAAATAGCCAGTAGCCGAAAACTCACCAACCGTCTGTGGCGAACACTCGCGCCAGTAAGTGTCGGCATCCTCCTGAGGCTCTATGCGCATGATGCTGGGTATCTTGGCCGAGCGCACCTGACACTTACCTGCCGCATTCAGCACCTCCTCGTTATAGTTAAGCACAGGACAGTTGCCAAAACCCTTGACGGGCATCTCCATGTTCGACTGGCCTGCACATACCCACACCTCACCAGCCAGCACATTCTGAATGGTTACCTGTCCGTCGCCGTCATCAAAAGTGATGCTCAGCGGTTCATACGAAGCCTTGGGCGACCTTACCGTCAGCAGCCAGCGACCTTGCTTATCGGCCTTGGCCGTCGACTTATCTGCCGACCACGATGTGGTAGCCACGACCTTGCGCCCAGGCTTGGCCCATCCCCACAGACGCACGTCCGTTTGCTGTTGAATGACCATGTTGTCGCTTACGAGGTGGTGCAACCTCACCTTGGCCTGCAGGCCGGCGGTCAGTGCCATCAGCACGACCAAAGAACATATCTTTTTGTTCATGTCAGTAGTATTTTATTTAAAACTATGCTGCAAAGTTATAAAAAATATGTATCTTTGCAAGCAATAAACTCAAGAAAATATGAAACAACTCCTTATTCTTGCAATGATGTTTGTGTCAATGATAGCCTCTGCCCAAAAGCCTATTGAGCTGAATATCTGGCCTGACGGCCCCCGTACCAGCAATGGCGACCCAAAGGATATGGCCAAGGTGTGGGTCTACTTGCCCGATGCCAAGAAAGCCACGGGGCGTGCCGTCGTTTGCTGCCCCGGTGGTGGCTACACCCATCTGGCCATGCAGCACGAGGGTCACGACTGGGCATCCTTCTTCAACAGTCAGGGCATTGCCTTCATCGTGGTTAAATACCGAATGCCTCACGGCCACTGCACCGTTCCCCGCGAAGATGCCGACGAGGCCATGCGACTGGTACGTGCCAACGCCAAAGAGTGGCACATCAATCCTAACGACGTGGGCATTATGGGTTTCTCGGCAGGCGGCCATCTGGCTTCTACCGTCGCCACCCAGTCGATTGGCGAGGCTGCTGCCAACTTCCAAATCCTGTTTTACCCTGTCATCAGCATGGAACAGGGCATTACTCACAAGGGCTCACGTGACAACCTGCTGGGCAACAACCCCAAGCGCAAGCTGGTGAACCAATATTGCAACGAGCAGCACATCAACAGGCACACGCCACGGGCTTTCATCGCCTTGGCTCACGACGACCATGCCGTGCTGCCTATCAACAGCCTGAACTATTACGAGGAGTTGTGCAACAACAAGGTGCCAACATCTCTGCATATCTATCCTGCGGGTGGCCACGGGTTCGGCATCCGTCAGTCATTCCCTTCGCATCTTGAATTGCTTATCGAACTCAAGACTTGGCTGCAAAGTTTCTAACTCGTCACGCATAGGTGACAAATACACTGCTAATTCGTCTTATATATAAATAATGTATTATATATGAGACGGATTTTTCTATTTCTTCTTTCTTCTCTTTTCTTTAGCGGCGTAACCGCACAAGAGACGGAGCGACAGTATCTGAGTGGTCATGGGTGTGACGACATGGTGGAGTGGGACTTCCTGTGTTCGGACGGGCGCAACAGTGGCAAGTGGACGAAGATAGGCGTACCCTCATGCTGGGAACTGCAAGGCTTCGGCACCTACCAGTATGGTATGCGTTTCTACGGCAAGGCCACTCCTGAGGGCATTGCTGACGAGGTGGGTAAGTATAAGCACGAGTTTACATTACCCAAGGCATGGGAAGGCCGCCAAATAGAACTGGTGTTGGAGGCTGTATTTACCGAAGCCCGCGTCACCATCAACGGACGCAAGGCAGGCAACGGCACTTATCAGGGTGGCTTCACACGCCATACCATTAACGTCAGCGACCGTGTGTTCTTCGGACAAAAGAAGAACCGATTAGAAATAGAGGTGCTAAAGGAAAGCACCAACCCACAGGTGAACTTAGCAGAGCGCCGCGCCGACTACTGGAACTTCGGCGGCATCTGGCGTCCCGTCTTCATAGTCAGCAAGCCTGCACAGAACATTCAGCGCGTGGCAGTCAATGCCAAGGGCGACGGCCACTTCATGGCTGATGTCTATCTGAACCGCGCCATTCCTAACAGTTCGGTAAGCGTTGAGTTAATCGACGCCAAGGGAGCAAAGATAGCTACCAGCCCAGCTTTCACCATTAGCAGCGACGAGGCAAAGGTTGACTTCACCGCCAAGAACATTAAGCCGTGGAATGCGGAGCAGCCTAACCTCTATACAGCAGTCTTTACTTTAAAGGATGCACAGGGTAAGACGCTTCACAAGGAGCGTCAGCGTTTCGGTTTCCGCACTATTGAGTATAGGCATAGTTATGACAATACGGGCAGACAGGAAGACGGTGTATTCATCAATGGGAAGAAGGTTATCTTCAAAGGTGTCAACCGCCACTCGTTCCGTCCAGAGACGGGTCGCACACTGTCAAAGCAGAAGAACATCGAGGATGTACTGCTCATTAAGTCAATGAATATGAATGCCGTCCGACTTTCGCACTATCCTGCCGACCCTGAGTTTCTGGATGCCTGCGACTCGCTGGGCCTTTACGTGGAGTGCGAACAGCCCGGCTGGCACTGGGCTCACGAAACCATCACGGGCTCGCAAATCGTAGAGGAGATGGTGACGCGCGACGTGAACCATCCCAGCATTATCTTCTGGAGCAATGGCAATGAGGGAGGATTTAACTACGAACTGGAACCTGTCTTCACCCGTTTAGACCCGCAACAGCGTGTGGTGCTCTACCCTTGGGCCAACCGCAACGGTTTTGAAACGAAGCACTACCGCTCATGGGGCGAAACGGCTGAGTATATGCGCCAAAAGGAAATCTTTATGCCTACCGAGTTCCTGCATGGCTTATACGACGGCGGTCACGGCGCAGGGCTGAAGGACTACTGGGAACTGATGCTCTCTAATCCCCGCTGCGCAGGCGGTTTCCTATGGGACTTGATGGACCAAGGAGTGGTACGCACGGATATGAACAATATCGTAGACTGCATGGGTAACTTCGGTGCCGACGGCATCGTGGGGCCTCACATGGAGAAAGAGGGTTCGTACTATACCATCCGCGAGGTGTGGAGCCCCATTCTGGTGGAAATGAAAGAGGGGCAGTTAGCAATCAAGAATTGCTATAACTTCACCAACCTAAAGGACTGCCGTTTTACCTATCAATACCTGCAAATGCCTGCTTACGGGCAGTCACAAGTAAAGACCATCAGCGAGGGCGTGCTCAAAGTACCCGCCACAGAACCGTTTGAAACGACCGTTGTCAACATACCAAAGGGACAGGGCGATGTACTGCAAGTAACCGCTACCGGCCCAAAAGGGCAGGAGGTTTATACTTGGAACTTCCAAACAGCAACCAAGCAAGCCAAACATCCGTTTAACGGAACAAACGCTCAGATGAGCGAGACCACCAGTCTGCTGACTATTACATCTGCTGGCAAGACCTATACCTTCTCAAAGGAGAATGGGCAGTTGATGAGTGTCAAGACGGGCAACCGTGCCATCGCCTTTGGCAACGGCCCACGATTCGTAGCCGCCAAGCGCAGCGACCGCTCGGATGACGGTTTCTACAACCACGACGACAAACAGGCAGAGAAGAAAAAGACCCAATATACGGAATATGCCGACCAAGGAGCTTTTGCAGGCTTCGATTTCAACGAGGGAACACTGACAGCTAACTATCGTCACGGCTCGCTGCAACAGGTACGCTGGAGGTTCTGCGCCGATGGCGAGGTAATGCTGGAAGCCGATTACACTTTCAACGGGGTTGTTGACCTGTTGGGCATCTGCTTCGACTATCCAGAACAGCAAGTTCGCTCGAAACAATGGGTAGGCCGTGGGCCGTATCGTGTCTGGCAGAACCGCTTGCAAGGGCCACAATATGGTTATTGGAAGACCGACTATAACGACCCAATACCGGGCGAATCGTTTGAATATCCAGAGTTTAAGGGCTACTTTGCTGATGTGCAATGGCTTCAGATAGAAACGACAGAAGGCAAGATTGGCATCTGCCAGCCTTCCGACTACGTGGGCATCTATACACCGCGCGACGGGCGTGACCACATTCTCTACACACTGCCAGAAACGGACATCGCCCTGCTGAAGGCCATCCCTGCCGTGCGCAACAAGGTGAACACCACCGACCTTAATGGCCCCTCGGCACAGCCTTACTGGGCAAAGGGCAACAACAGTATCACAGCAACCTTGATGTTTGAATGAAAAGATTAGCACAACTCTTATTGCTCCTGTGCCTTGCGCTGAAAGTGCAGGGCGAGGACACCTCAAAGCCTTGGACTTTCTGGTACTGGATGTACGGTGCCGTCTCAGAACAAGGCATCCGTGCCGACTTGCAGGCAATGAAAGACGTAGGACTGGGCGGTTGCTACCTAATGCCCATTCGCAGTGCAGCAGAGGCTCCTGCCTATCTCCCCAAGAAAGGAGATGCTGAAGCCTTGAGCCCAAATTTCTGGCGCATGATAGACTGTGCCTTCCAGCAAGCCGATTCACTTGGCTTACAAATGGGCATCCATGTCTGCGACGGTTTCGCACTGGCGGGTGGCCCGTGGATAACGCCCAAAGAGTCGATGCAGAAAGTAGTATGGTGTGACACGATTGTTAAAGGTGGTCATCATCGTTTTACCATGAAACGCCCTGAGAGCTACCAAGGTTATTACGAGGATATTGCCGTATATGCCGTACCCGTCAGTTCTCCCTCCCCCACGCTTCATTCCGCACTGACTTACTCTCCCGAGGTCACTGTCAATGCCAAAGGAGTATATTGTGCTGACCAACCATGCTGGCTACAATATGAGTTCAAGCAGCCTACGCTGGTGCGTAATGTTGAGATAGAGCCTTCGGGCACGAACATCCAATGCCAGCGACTGTTGGTAAAAGCCAGCGACGACGGCGTGGTCTTTTACAAAGTGAAGCAGTTAGTACCTCCCCGTCAGGGTTGGCAGAACACAGGCTTCAATACGACATTCTCCATTCCTCCCACCACTGCTAAGTATTTCCGTTTTGAATGGACTCCCGAAGGAACGGAACCGGGTGCTGAAGACTTAGACGCAGCCAAATGGAAACCCGTACTCCGACTGAAGAATATCAAGTTAGGCAGCTTCCCACTATTAGACAACTGGGAGGGCAAGGCTGGCTATGTATGGCGTATCGCTCCCGATACCCCTATCGAGGATATAGACAACGACGAGTTCCTGCGTCCTACCGAATTGGTATATAGCCACATCAAGGACACCGACGAGGTAGACATCCAGTTGCCCCAATCCTCCCAAGGCGCATGGCGCATTCTGCGCATGGGACACACCTCAACAGGGCATACCAATGCAACAGCAGGCGGTGCTAAAGGACTGGAATGTGACAAGTTCTCGCATCAGGCCGTTGCCAAACAGATAGATTCATGGTTTGGTCTGTTCATGCAACGCCCCTATCACGAAGTTGTCAAGTATATGCACGTTGACTCGTGGGAATGTGGTTCGCAGAACTGGAGCCCCTCGTTTGCCCATGAGTTTGAGCGTCGTCGTGGCTACGACCTGCTGCCCTTGCTACCTATCTATGCAGGCGTACCCATGCAGGGCGGTGATGAGGTGTTGCGCGACATCCGTCTCACCATCAACGAGTTGGTAAACGAGGTGTTCTTCACCACCGTTGCCCAAAAGGCACGCCAGTACGGAGTTAGCCTTTCCTCAGAGAGCGTAGCTCCCACAATGGTCAGCGACGGCATGGAACACTATAAGTATGTAGACCTTCCAATGGGTGAATACTGGCTTAACTCACCGACGCACGACAAGCCCAACGATATGCTCGATGCCATCAGTGGGGCACACGTCTATGGCAAGAACATCGTACAGGCCGAGGGATTCACTGAGGTGCGTGGCGTATGGGACGAGACACTAGCAATGGTGAAGCCCCTGCTGGACCGTAACTTCGCCTTGGGCATGAACCGCCTCTTCTTCCACGTCAACACCCATAACCCCTATATAGACCGCAAACCGGGCATGACACTCGACGGCATCGGCCTTTTCTTCCAGCGCGACCAAACATGGTTCCCAGAGGCTAAAGCCTTCGTCAGTTACATCACCCGTTGTCAGGAGTACCTGCAACAAGGCCATCCTGTGGTCGACATCGCCGTCTATACAGGCGATGAGATGCCCAGTCGTGCGCTGACACCAGACCGTATAGTACCGATGCTACCGGGATTGTTTGGCCCTGAGCGCGTCCGCACAGAGAAAGCCCGACTGGCCAACGTGGGGCAACCGATGGAGGAATCGCCCGTCGGGGTGCGCCATTCAGCAGGCATCCTCGACCTCAAAGACTGGGTGAATCCCCTACACGGCTATCAATATGACTCGATGAATAAAGACGCTCTGCTGACACAGCCCTTCCATTACAAAGCGCTGGTCATCCCCGAGGGCGCAATGGTGTCGAAAGAGGCAAGGGCAAAGATAGCCGAACTGCGTCGTCAAGGCGTGCAAATCATTGACAAGCCTTATCAGCAATCGCAGTTAAAGGGCATAGCACCTGACATTGTACTACCCGATGGTATTGCCTATTGTCACCGTCAAACCGAAGATACGGAGCTTTATTTCCTAAGCAACCAGCAGGACAAGGACATCACTTTCAAGCCCGTCTTCCGTCATTCGTCTGCCCACGCTATGGTCTATCGCCCACAGACTGACGAGTACGAAACCTTCGATAACGGCACTATCGTGCTGGCTCCATACGAGTCATGTTTCGTTCTCATGGGGAATGTTGACAGTTTGCTCCGTCCAAACCAACAGTTTGCTCCGTCCAAACCAGCAGTTTGCTCCGTCCAAACTGTCAGTAACAACGGCTGGGGCATTTCGTTCCGCGAAAGCGGCATTACACTAAAGCAACAACAACTATTCGACTGGAGCCAGTCGGATGACGACCGTATTCGCTATTTCAGCGGTCACGCCCGCTATACGACAACCTTCAAGCAGCAGAAAAAACCAGCTGGTCGCGTATGGCTGTCGCTGCCCAGCGTAAAGGACATTGCCCACATATGGGTAAACGGACAGGACTGCGGACTGGCTTGGACGGCTCCCTACGAGGTAGACATCACCCAAGCATTAAAGGCGGGCCAAAACACGCTGGAGATAGAAGTGGTCAACACATGGCACAACGCCCTGCGTGGTGCCGACAAAGGCAAGGCACCCTACGACGGTATCTGGACCAATGCCCGCTACCGTTCAAAAGGCGACGGACTGTTGCCTGCCGGGCTATTAGCACAACCCAGACTAAAAATAGAACAATAAAGATATGAGAAAACTAATCTGTGTAATCTGCGCCCTCTGCGCTTTCCACGTAAGTGCAAAGGTGCGCCTGCCCAAGTTCTTCGCTGACAACATGGTGTTGCAACAGCAGACGGAGTGCAACCTATGGGGATGGACGGACAAGGGAAAGACGGTAAGTATCACCACATCGTGGGACAACAAGACTTACAAGGTAAAGACCGACCAAGAGGGGCGGTTCGACCTGAAGGTACAAACCCCAGCGGCAGGCGGGCCTTACCATATCTCCTTCAAGGACGGAGACCTCGTAAAGTTGGATAACATCATGGTTGGCGAGGTGTGGCTCTGCAGCGGCCAGTCGAACATGGAAATGCAGATGAAAGGCTTTAAGCAACAACCTGTTGAAGGTACTACAGAGGAACTGCTGCGCTGCAAAGACCCGCAACTGCGCCTGTTCACCGTCAAGCGCAATCCGCAGCTGCTACCTCAGACCGATGTCACTGGCCACTGGGATGAAGCCACGGCTGCCAGTGTGCGCGACTTCTCGGCTACGGCTTACTACTTCGGGCGTGCGCTGCGCTCCACATTAGGCGTACCCGTCGGCCTCATCGTCACGAGTTATGGTGGCTCTGCCTGCGAGGCATGGATGAAGGCCGACTGGCTGAAAGCATTCCCCAAAGTAAAACAAACCATCACGGAGGCTGATGTCAAGAAACTGCACCAGCGTTGCCCAACAGCTCTTTACAACGGACAGCTGAAGCCGCTCGTTGGCTACACCATGCGGGGTGCTATTTGGTATCAGGGCGAGGACAACGTACCCCGCTACGATTTCTACGCCCCCCTGCTCAAAGCAATGGTAGAGGGCTGGCGTGCCGACTGGCAACAAGGCGAGTTCCCCTTCTACTACTGTCAGATAGCCCCCTACGACTACTCACTTATCGACTGGAAAGACAGCCAGCTATTGCGCGAACAGCAACAGAAAGCGGAGTCGCTCATTCCCAATGCCCGTATGGCGGTGCTAATGGATGCCGGACTGGAGTACGGCATTCACCCCCGCAAGAAGCGGCAGGCTGGTGAACGACTGGCTATCCTTGCCCTAAGCAACACCTACGACATCAAGGGACTGCCCGACTTTGCCGTCTATAAAGAGGTAGAGTTTAAGAACGACACTGCCGTCATTGCCTTCGACCGCTCGAAGGAATGGGTCTACTTTGAGCACGGCACCACCTCCAAGAACTTCGAGGTGGCTGGGCAAGACCGTGTCTTCCACCCTGCTACCAAGGTGTGGGTCGCCCGCAATCATGTCTACGTCCAGTGCGACGAAGTGAAGCAACCCGCTGCCGTGCGCTATGCTTTCAAGGACTGGGTCGATGGCGACCTGATGCACGACGGGCTGCCCGTATCATCATTCAGAACTGATAACTGGTAAACGACAATGAGAAAACTATTCTGCATCCTCTGCGCTATCTGTGGCCTGACGGCTACAGCACAAACCTCGGTCGCCGGTCTCTTTCCATTAGACAACAGCGGGCGACTGGTATGGAACTTTAATGCTGGCTGGCGATTCCACTTGGGCGACGTGTCCCATGCCGAGCAAAAAGACTTCAACGATAAGACTTGGGAGGTCGTTTCCACGCCCCACACCGTACAACTGATGCCTGCCGAGGCCAGCGGTTGCCGCAACTATCAGGGCATCGCATGGTATCGCAAGCACTTCGTCATTCCCCAAGAGGCGAAAGGGCGCAACGTGACGCTCCATTTTGAAGCCATTATGGGCAAGCAGACTATCTACGTCAACGGCCAGAAAGTGAAAGAACACGAAGGCGGCTATCTGCCCATCACCGTCAATCTTACTGACGTTGGCTGTTCGGCAGGCGACGACTGCGTCGTTGCCGTCAAGGCCGACAACAGCGATGACAAGACCTACCCCCCGGGCAAGAAACAGATGACCCTCGACTTTGCCTATCACGGGGGCATCTATCGTGACGTATGGCTTATTGCCAAACAGAAGGTGGCTATCACCAATGCCGTAGAGGAGGCCAAGGTGGCTGGCGGCGGTATCTTCGTCCACTATGCCAATATCAGCAACAAGAGTGCCGAAGTGTACGTCAACACCGAGGTGCGCAACAGTGACAAACAGTCGCGCACCGTCACCGTGGAGAACCAGTTATCGCAACAAACCAAACAGACCAAGCTAACCCTCAAGCCCGGCGAGGCACGCACCGTCACCCAGCGCTTTGTGGTCAAAAACCCCAAGCTATGGTCGCCGGAAACCCCTTATTTATATCAGGTAGCTACCCGCATCAAGGATGGCCGCCAGTCGCTCGACGGTGGAAGCACCCGCATCGGCATTCGCTCGTTTGAGTTCAGAGGGAAGGATGGCTTTTGGCTCAACGGCCAGCGCTACCACCAACTGGTGGGAGCCAACCGCCATCAGGACTTTGCCTATGTAGGCAATGCACTGCCTAACTCGCAGCAATGGCGCGATGCCAAACGACTGCGCGACGCAGGCTTCACCATCATCCGCACGGCTCACTATCCGCAAGACCCTGCATTTATGGATGCCTGCGACGAGCTGGGTCTTTTCATCATCGTGGCTACGCCCGGCTGGCAATACTGGAACAAGGAACAGGGGTGGGCTGAGAAGGTACATCAGAACACACGCTCCATTATCCGACGTGACCGCAACCACCCATGCGTCCTGATGTGGGAACCCATCCTGAACGAGACGCGCTATCCAGAGGAGTTTGCCCTGCAAGCCCTGCAAATTACGAAAGACGAATATCCCTACCCCTATCGCCCCGTGGCTGCTGCCGATGTGCATTCGGCTGGCGTAGCCGACCACTACGACGTGGTGTACGGCTGGCCGGGCGATGACTTCAAGGAAGACAAGCCGAAGCAGTGCATCTTCACCCGCGAGTTTGGCGAACTGGTAGACGACTGGTATGCCCATAATAATCTGAACCGCGCCTCCCGCTCATGGGGCGAGCGACCTATGCTCACTCAGGCCATGTCGCTGTTCAAAAGCACCGATGAGCTTTACCACACCACAGGCCAGTTTATCGGCGGTTGCCAGTGGCATCCCTTCGACCACCAGCGTGGCTATCATCCTGACCCCTACTGGGGCGGTATCTACGATGCTTTCCGCCAACCGAAGACGGCTATGCCAATGTTTGCAGCCACCCTTTCAAGCACCGATACTCCCATTGTCTACATTGCCCACGAAATGACGCAATTCTCTGAAAAGGATGTCACCGTCTTCAGCAACTGCGACTCCGTGCGACTGACCCTGTTCGATGGTGAGCACTGCTGGACGCTGCCCGTGCAACACGAGGCGGGCCACGCTCCTTCACAGCCCGTTGTCTTCAAAGACGCATGGGACTTCTTCGAGGCACGCAACTGGAGCTACACCAAGCGCAACTGGCAACAGGTAAAGATGGTGGCCGAGGGTATTGTAAACGGTCAGGTGGTGTGCCGTGAAGAGAAAATGCCTTCACGCCGTAGCACCAAACTGCAACTGCGGGTTGACGAGATGGGCCACCAGCTCGTGGCCGACGGCTCCGACTTCATCGTAGTGGTTTGCGAGGTGACTGACGACTTAGGCCACGTGCGCCGACTGGCCAAGGAGAACATCCGCTTCACCGTCGAGGGCGAAGGCGAAATCATTGGTGACGCCAGCATCAATGCCAATCCGAGAGCTGTGGAATGGGGCTCTGCTCCCGTGCTGATACGTGCCACCCAGAAAGCTGGCAAAATCAAGGTGAAGGCCGAGGTGCAGTTCCCGGGCATTCACGCTCCTACCCCAGCCGAACTGGAACTGGAGAGTGTGCCGTACAACATACCGATGTGCTATTTGCCCAGCGAAACCAGTACATATAAAAAAGCTGGAGCAGCAGGAACCACCGCTACCACCACTCTCTCAGAAGCAGAGAAGGCCAAGATGCTCCAAGAAGTAGAGGCGCAACAAGCCGATTTCGGACTACAAAAATAGCCTAATTTCCATACCTTCAGTCTCCAGTATCTATTTCGGGTTGCTTTAGTATCTCTTTCGACATTAAACAGTATCTGTTTAGGGGGGTAAACAGATACTAAAGCACCTCGAAATAGATACTAAAGCAACCCGAAGGAGATACTGGAGAGTTCAGCATCACTTGTTATACACAAATGATGCCGAACTTACGTTATTTAACAAGTACCTTTTTGGTCTTGCCGTTAGCTGTACGCACGATGTTCAAACCCTTGTAAGGAGTGGCAGAAGCCTGACCCTCCAGATTGTAATACACCGCGCCATCTTTGCCGTCAGAAGCAATATCAACTATGCCTACTGTTTCTTGGGGCGATACGACAATGCGCACCTCGGGGATAAAACCGAAATAAGTCTTGTGCGGCACAGCCGTGAAATTGGGAGAACGACCAGCCTTCGGGTCAATGTAGCGGTGGTTCCCTATCGGGTCGCCATAGCCGTTAACCTGAATAACACCATCGCTCAGCACAAGCTCGGGCTCAGCCGCTGCGTCATAATCAGCAGGAATGTCAAACGTTACAGCCTGCGCCTTGGCCACCGAACCAAACGTGTACTGATTGGCACTGAGTATCAGCGATGTGCCGTTGGGCACGCCATTGTATGTCACATAAGCCGACATATTGTATATACCAGCCAGTTTGTTGGCAGGATGGAAAAGTCCCGAGTACTGAATCTTCACCTGGTCGCCGGGATGGAACGTATCGCTTCCCTCGTTGGTCACGTTTGTAATCTCACGGTGGCACACCTTGGCGGTCAGTACCTGATAGACTGACTTGCCTGCGGCATCGGTCAGTTTCACAATCTGACGACCGTGTTTCAGGAGGAGCGTGTACGACCCGTCAGCGTTCTTTGTAACTCCCTCGGAAGCAAAACCGCTGTAGCTGACAGTCTGTTCACCGATGACCGGGTAGGCTATAGTCACATCGCTCACACCTGCAGGCGTAAACGTATAAGTTGCCCCGTCCTCGGTATCAAGGTAATAGAACACATCATGCTCAGCGTCAACATTCATGCCTGCGAGTTTCAGAGCACCCGTGTTATACTCCTCGTTAATCAGCATGTTAGGTTCAATGCTCGTAGCATCATCCCCGACAGTAACCACATACACACCAGTGTTCTCGGGCCAAATCGCACCCCAGTATTCGCCACCCATATAGGCTTTCTTTTCCGCACCGCTATAATAGTTTGCCCCTATTGCATCGTAGGTCACAAGAACTATTGCCGTGCCCTCGCCCGTAGCCTTTATCTGCGACCACGGTGACAGCGACGTGTCGGCATTGTCAATCTCTATCACACCCGTTGACGGCTTGCCGTCGGTTCCTATCACGGTATAATGGAAGTCAGGCTCCATGAAATAGTTGTTGGTCGAGTTGTCTGTCAGCTGCCACGTGCGCATTGCATGGGCATTGAATGTGTCGCCAACCTTTAGTCTCAGGTGGCCCTGCGGATTGATATTGACAAATATGTCACCCGTCTCATAGCCGCTGTTGCTCTGTGCCTCGTGGTTCACCTGCTTCGGATTGTAAGCACTGTAATCGGCCTCGGTGAAGTTAATCACAGGGCGCTTGGCTTCGTCGGCTGCCATCGTGAAGTAGCCAGCCTGAGTCAATCCACCCGTTTTCCACGTGCGATAATTGTACACCTGACTTTCAGCAAGGAAATAAGTATAGGTCTTCATGCCGTCAGCCGTTTCCACCTGCTTCGGCTCTACTGGCGTGAAGTCGGTGAAGTGGGTGAACTTCATACCGATAGAGAGTTCTGCTTCGGCTGGAATGCTTATGGTATAATCGTGACTCTTGGGGATTGCACCGTTCACATTCACGTTAAAGGTCAGCGTACCAGCCTTGTAGAGAGTGGTGTAATTCTCTGCCTGATGTGCCTCGCTTGGGATGAAAGCCACGGTATAGCTGTTACCGTTCAGTGCCAGAAACGTGTTACGTCCTGCCGTAACACTGTTGCCAACGGTTATAACCTGACGCACGCCCTCACGGGTGTTGACCGTCACGTCCAGCGTATAGTCGCCATTCTCAACAGTCCAGACTGAGCCGTCCTCATGCTTGTTGGTCACATAAGCGGTGTTTGTCAACACCTTGAACTCCTGCTCCTCGGCATCAAGCACCGTGATTTCAATAGTACCGTTAACAGTCTCACCGTCCTTGCCATAGCCCGTAAGCACATAGTCGCCTGCGGGAACGTCAAACGTATAGACGCTTTTAGTGGGTTCGCCGACCTCAACAGCCTCGCCAGAGCCTTTGACGGACAAGGTCATCGTGGTCGATACCGCGTTCATTGTCACACTGACTGGTACGGCATCTGCGGTCAGACCGCAGAATCCTGCCATACATGAGATGAATAAATGTTTTGCATTCATAATTAAATTTGATTAATTGTTATTGAAAAATAAACTTCTTACCATTCTTTATATAGACATTGCCCCGTCGCGGAACCGTGACCTTCATGCCCCGAATGTCGTACAGGGGCGCAGTGCGAGCTGTTCTGCGGACGGTAACATCGGCTATTCCGTCTGTATAATTATCGGGCTTTAGCGCAAGGAAGTGAGCCGGATTGATGTACACCCGATGGGTACCGAGCAGCTTGCCCTCGGGCGACCACTGGTAAAGCGCACCAGCTGCAGCAAACGAGCCAGCATCCGTTGCGTAGATATAACCCGTATAGGGATTGACATATATACCATAAGGCATACCCATCTGTTTGATGTCGGCAAGCACGGTGCCGGGGAATGTCTCGCCAATGCCAGCCGTACCATTGCTTTCCATCACAGCCTTAGGGTCTATCGTAACATAATTAAACGTATAGTCGCCAGTGTAATAGGAATATCTTGAACCGATGGCATAGAAGCGACCGTCTGCCGTAACACAGTTATAGGTGGCAGCATAAGGCAGCTTGGTATAGCATTTCGCGTCTGGCTGCTGCTCAAGAACGGCATCGCAGTCGAGGATAATCGTAGCGGCTGGCGTATCATAGTAGTCGCCCGGAGAGTTGATACACAGATACCTGCCACTCTGGGACATCTTTCCGTAAAGATTTATCTGACCAGTATCGACCGTGCGCACCACTTTCATGGTCGCAGCATCAATAACACTGACGGTGGTTTCATAGTCATGGTCTTCCTGAAAAGCATAGCCACCAGTATTGGCAACGAAGAGATAGCCTTTGTAATAGGCTATTCCCTCGGGTTCATAACCCACCTCCGTAGCGGCCACGACCTTGAATGTCGCTGCGTCAATCTTGGCGACAAAGCCTTTGGTAAATTCCACATACCGACCGTCTATGCCACACTCGTGACCGTAAGATGATATGTACACGTAATGGCCGTCGGATGCCAGTTTCCGATTGTTGGGCACATCTTCAGTCGCAGCAACAGCCTTTCCGTCAGGAGTAATAAACTGCACGATGTTCGACCAGTTAACGGCAATGGCTATCAAGCCATCGTTAACGGCGATAATGTCATTGGGAGTGTCGCCGAGTTTGTAGCCGTTGACACTGCGGAACCACTGATTGCTTACAATCTGGCCATTCTCGAAATAGGTTATCTTACCATTGTCGGCTTGCCAGTTTCCTTCATTGAGCAAGATGATTCGTTCCTGTGCAAGGCCTGTAACAGGAATCAGAATTGACAGCAATGCTATCAAAGACATGAGTTTATTTGCCATATTAATATGTATGAATGATTAGAGTTATCAGAGCGTGAACGAGGCTGTAAGTCTGAAATTACGGCCAGGCATAGGATAACGGGGGATATGCTCATACTGCACATCAAAGAAATCGTTGACCTCTAATGATAAAAGGAAACGACTCATAACCGCCGACAGCTTCACGTCGACATTGTTATAAGGTGTCAGCACATCCTCTGGGTCGGCATACGACCACATTCGTTCACCCACATGCAGTTCAGAGACGGTCAGCGAGTAGCTCTTCCATGCCACGATGCCCGTCAGTCCCAACGACAGTTCAGGCGAATAGCAGATTGGCTTGTTATAAGTCTCCGTGTCGTCAGGATTGGTACGGTTCAGGTCACGTTGCCAAGTCAGTGATGTCAGAAAAGAGAAAGTCCACGGGCCTGTGATATAGCGTGCTGACGCATTCATGTTTAGTCCGCGGCAGAAGGTCTCACCATAGTTCATCATTGACCACGTGTATGTACCCTTCAGCGGAAGACAGACTATACGGTCGTCGATATGGTTTATATAGGCATCGGCCTGCACCGACACATTCCAGTGGCGGCGCATCAGACCATACTCAACCCCGACATCGAACTGACGGGTGAACTCAGGCTTGAGATTGCGGTTGCCCGTCTGGGTATAATAAAGGTCATTGAGAGTTGGCGCACGAAAGATATTCTTGTACCATGTCCGCAGGGTAAGGTTCTTAAAGGCGTATGCTACCGATATTGCTGGTGTCAGGCGAGACAACGGCTCTGCCGCACCAACCCGCAGCAGCGTATGGTCTTTGTAATGCTGATAGAGCAGAGAGCCTGCCACACGCAGTGAACGGTAGTTGATTTGTGCCGCTGCCACGGCCTTTTGGTCAAGACGGCGCACAGGATGGAATATCTTAAGGTCGGCATCGAGCCATGACATACGTGCATCGTAGCCGAGGTTGACCGACAGCCACCGAACTGGATAGTAAGCACCTGCAGCCGAGACGTATGCGTCGTGCTGGTAATAATGGTTGTTGACCTTTGCTGTGTTCTGGTTCTCAGGATAGTCAGTACAGTACCGTAGATATTCATAGGCATACTTACCATTGAGTTTGACCTCGCATTTTTCCGACAGCGAGTGATTGAACGAAGCCTGAACAAAGAAGTCTTTGTCCCATTCCCTGCCTACGTTGGTGTATTTATCAGAGAGTCGGCGGACAATGCCTCCCGGACAGCCGCGCTCCGACTGATAATAATAAAGATGTGAAGAAAAGCCTTGTCGGAACAGTGCAGCCTCTATACGGCCATACTCTATGTCTGAGTTTCTGCGTCGCCCGATTGTGTCTTCATATTGCGACTTATATCGAAACGGATAGTCTCCCTTTGATTTCAGGTATTCTCCGTCAACAAACCCGCTCCATCCCTTATGGCTGTATTGTGCGTTGACGCGACCCATATAGGTATGAAACGACGCCCACCGACCTGTCAGCGACAATGAATCGCTGGTCGGTTTGCGTGTACGCAAATATACCGTAGCCCCTGAAGCATATTCCGAGGCAGACTGGCAAGTACTAAGTTTGTTGGCATTATAAAGTGAGACGGATTCGAGTGTCGATAGTGAAAACTTCCCAAGGTCAACTGTTCCGTTCTGTGCATTGGTGATACGGATGCCGTCTATATACACTCCCACGTGTTGCGCACCGAGAGAACGGACATTGATTGTCTTTAGACCGCCAAGGCCGCCATAATCTTTAATCTGTACGCCCGCAAAATATTTCAGGGCATCAGCTATGGTCGTAGTAGACAACGACTGCAACTCTACACCAGAAAGTTCCTGAACCGTTGCAAGTTTTCGTGAGGCGGTGACCGTTGGTCCTTGAAGACTTATAACGCTGTCAATCTTTTCCGCAGCAAAGACTGAAATGCCATCTACCACATGTACGCATATCAGCGCACATAACAACCTCTGAGATATTGTTTTCATTACCACAATGTTTGTCGCTACGCTTAACCTCGAGCGCAATAAATGCGAATTATAACATTGGCAGGTCTTCTGACTTATTCCCTTCTTCACCGCCTTCCCAACCGTCGCACTCTTGCTTGGTCAGTGGCTTTTCGGTGTCGAAACATCTGGAACTTACAGCAGCGGGTCTGTTCGAGATTCTCACTCGATTCCCTTTTAATCGCGTCTATAGCGAACCAAATTACTCTAAAATATCGCTGCAAAGGTATGAATAATATTCCTGTCTCACAAATTTTCAGGCAACTTTCTAAAAAACTACACACCTCTGGCAAAGAGGTGTGCAGCGTATTAAGTATCTGTTTGGCTGCAAATTTACAATAAATATTTAATAATCACAAATAAACTGACAAGAAAATTGCATTTAGGACTAAAAAGGGCTATATATTGCAGAGCCATTGCATCTTAGCTATATAGCAAAGCTGCACACCTCTTTGCCAGAGGTATACAAGTTACCTAAAGTCATCAATCTAAACACAATAAAATACATTACAAAATCAGTAGAAACAAATGAGTACATCCTATTTATTCATTATCGGAGCGATTGTTATCGCCTATTTAGTTTTTATGTTTGTCCTACGCGACAAGATGGTAAAACGTGCCGAAGGTGTAGTAGAGGGCCGTTCCGCAGAGGAGGCTATGCACGATTATGTCTGTCAGACGGTTAAGGGCTATAATCGTGCTGACTTTCAGGTTGTCTATGGCTGGGTGATGGCAAGATATGACATCAACAGGGTGTTTGCCTACAACGCCAAGCAGATATTGGTTGTCCCAGTGAAACTGCTTCACGGAGAGTTGGTAATGCCTAATAATCAGGAGATGGTAGTGATTGACCTTGACACTACTATTGACCATCTTCTTCTTTTCAAACGTGGTTCTAACTCTGGTGTCCGCGTGTATTTCGACAATGAGAAGAACTCCGAGAACTTCTACGACCTCGATTGCAGGAAGAAAGATGTTTGCGGTAATGACAATATCCCTACCTTCATGAAGTTTGTAGAATTTATGGAGAACTGGGCAAAAGAGCACAATATCCCAGTCGAAGTCGTAGCCAAGAAATGAAGGCATATTATTCATTGACGGTTGCGATAGCACTATTGACAACATCTGTCGCTCATGCGCAGCTAAATATAGTGGCTGCGGGTGATGGTATTGTTGAATATTCACGGGAGAACGCCATTCCGTATGACAGTCTTGCGCCTTTTCATCAGTCGTATGAGAATTATCCCAAGTTGCCGGGGCAGACATTGTTCTTTCAAGGCATGAAGAATGACGCAAACGGATATGTGAACGCTTTCTACACTGCCAATCCGCTCAAGGGGAATGCCCCAGTCTATCATAAAATGGAGAACAGAGTGGGCAATACTGCATCAGATGCTGTAGTAGGCAAATACTTTGATGTGGTAAAAGTCTTCTGTCAGCAGAACTCACGATACTGCCTGTTGCTACGAGAGCAAAAGACTGGCGATGAAATCTATTACTTACCGAACATAGCGACAACCAGCAACTTCGTCTGCATTGGGAATTACGAGAAGATGAAGCAGCTTCATGTCGGTAAAACATTCTACGCACTCGGCAAACGAATCGGACTGGTTGGCGGAGGAACAATGCAAACAAAAGAAAAAACGGAGTACAAGGCTATTGACATGGCGGTTGAGCTGCATGACAACGGTGCGTACCTTATTCTTGAGGACATTAATAAGCAACGGCTGAAAGGAATACCCTACGGGCATATCGTAGCCGGATTCGTGGCGAAGAATCGCTTAGACAGCCTCGTTGCCCGATATGGAAAGAACTATGGCGAGAAAATCGCATTCCAGCAAATAGCCGAGGGAATGTCAAAGGAAATGCTTATTGAGTCGCTCGGTGAGCCTATCAAAAAGGAACAAACCATATTCAAAGAAAAGCCCGCCGAAAGATGGCGATACCCAGAGGGATATACCATCGGAGTGCAAAACAACAAGGTCGTATCAGTCCGAAAGGATTCGTATTATTGGTAAACCAAATCATTAACATCACATAAAACATAGTAAACATGAAACTTTTTAGAAACGCAATGACAGAATGGGAGAAGACCATGACTGAAGTAGAGCTCGACAAGATGGAGGCACAGGGATGTGACGTATCAGTTTATCGGGAGAAACTTGCCGCAAGAAGAGCCAAAGAGGCTGAGGAAGAAAAAAGAGACAGGGAAATGTGGCAGAACCCAACCAATCTTGACAAATTGGAACCTTATATCGCCACACCCCGCAGTACGGACACTCCCTTCTTCCAAAAAGTAGCTGGCAAAGCTCCTTGGTTCGGCAAGAACAAGTGGCTAAAGAAACACACTGAAGGACAAATCATATATGTTGGCGTTGTAGACGCACCGAAATATGCGTGGAAAGGTGAGAAGCATGAATCTGATACCCATCAAATAATCGGTGTCTATGCTTTGGACGAAAAGCATGTCCGTAACGTTGAGTGGATTCAGAAGGTCATGAGTATTCTAAAACCTATGCACGAAGGGAAAAAGCCTGTCGCTCCCGGTTGCGAGGAAATCATGGACATGATACCCGACGAAAGCAACTGGGACACTATCAAACTGCCAGAGAACCTGTCAGAAGGAGCTGACGCGTATGTGCAAAGGCTTGTTGTGGAAGACAAGGAACTGCCTAAAGGCTATCTCCCCAGCAACGGCATCGTCCCCCACTTCTACTGGGAGGGTACTATAAAAAGAATCCATGCTGATTTGTACCTCTAATAAAGGTTGTTTCCACTATGACAACTATTATTATATCAATTGTTGTGATATTGCTCATAATTCTGTTATGGGCAATATTCATATCAAACAACCTTATTGCCAAGCGCAACAGGGTCAAGCAGTGCAAGAGTGGGATTTGTGTCGTTCTTAAACAGCGAAACGACTTGATTCCTAATCTTATTGGGGCTGTCAAGACGTACATGGGCCATGAGAATGAGGTTCTTACTCGTATTGCCGAATTGCGCTCAAAGGTCGCCTCGGCTTCTGAGAATGAGCAAATAAAGGGCGGTACGGAAATCTCATCATTGCTGACACGGTTGCAAGTGTCCGTTGAGGATTATCCAGAACTGAAATCCAACGAGCAGTTTATCAATCTTCAATGGCAAATAGAGGATATGGAGAACGAGCTTCAGGCAATACGCCGTACTTATAATGCAGCTGTCACGGACTACAACAATAGCATTGAGATGTTCCCCTCCTCCATCATTGCCTCATGGCGTAAGCATGAACAGCAGGAACTGATTGAGATTCCTGAGAGCGAGATGCGTAATGTCAACGTGACTGAACTATTTGGGAAATAACTACTCACGATATGATTGACATAAAAAACCTAAACAGGGAGATGTGCCCCCAGTTGGTTCGCATCAGCAAACTGAGAATCATCGTGCGAATCCTGACCATCATCGTTTATACGGCCACGTTATGCTGGTTTGCGTATTGCCTATTCCTCTCTTTCTTCGGATGGAGCATTGGGTATGAGCCAAGTGGCAACGGTAACACATGGATTTATATCATGGGAGGATTCTGTGTCTTCTGCGTATTGCATATTACACTCATGAACAGCATGACGAATCTTAAAGACCATGAAATCAGAATTATGCGCAAGGCACTCCGTCAGATGTTTCCCGATGCCACCTATTTAGCAAGTTGTAGTGTTTCGTATCAGATGCTTAAAGACAGTGCTCTCTTTGGACTGTTCAATATGGAGAACAACCCGATAGTTGCTACAGGATATGGGTGTGTAAAGTTTCAGGAGCAAGACCAGAGCACATCGATTTATGACATCGGCGTGACATCGGACAAGGCTGCTCATGCGATGTACCACCTGCCTGTGATTGGCTATCTGACGATACTATACCGAACGTTGGTTCGTCCGATATTCGGTGCTGAGATAGAAAGTTCTCAACATAGTTTCCGTGGTATGTTTGGTGCATACCCGGGCTTTAAGGAATGTGAGGGGAATGTTATCCTGCTGCCCGACCATCTTGAAGACAAGATTGGCTATTTGGCACACTCCATACAGTCCTACAAACAACAGAACGGTGCCCGTCATGTCATACTCGAAGACCCTGAGTTTGAAAACCTGTTTGAGGTGTATGCCGATAACGAGGTGGAGGCACGGAAAGTCCTTACACCAGCTATCATGCGGCGTATCACGAAACTGCGCCAGTCTTTTGGGAAGAATATGATGCTATCGTTCTCTGGGAATATGTGCTATTATGCTGTTCCCATTCCCAACGGATTTCTACGTCCATCCCGAAGGGCGGTCAAGGACAAGGAACTATTTGAGCAGATTTTCCAAGAAATCAATATAGCGTATAGATTGCCGAAAGAACTCACGCTAACATGATGAAAGAAATAAATCCCCAAGAAACCAGTCGGGCAAACGCCTTTGAAATGTGGATGAAGGCACCAATGCCAATGGTGACGTTCTTTAAGACACTCAACGTGTCACGCCTTGTAAAAATCAGCCGAAAGTCGGGTATGAAGTTTAACATGCTGATGTGTTACTGTATTGGCAAGGCTGCAAGCAACGGGAAGGAATTTTACCTGCTACCCGTGGGCGACAAACTGATGCAATACGATAGCATTGCAGTAAACACCATTGTTGCCAACAGAGAGGGCGAGGTAAGTTCGTGCGACATTCCTTTCTGCAATGATTTATCCCTGTTTAATCAACATTATCTGCAACTGACTAAACAAGTGGCTGAAAGCTGCACCAACCACGACCTGACGGAAAGCATGGTTATCGGCACTTCCGCATTGGCGCAATACGAAATAGACGGTGCTGTGGGGATGTATAGCGGCATCTTTAACAATCCGTTTCTTATCTGGGGCAAATACAAACGCCACCTGTTGAAGACAACACTTACCGTTTCTTTCCAGTTTCACCACACGCAAATGGACGGGGCACACGCTTCCCGCTTCTTAGACGGACTTCAGAAAGAAATTGATAACTTGAGAATATAAATTTACCGTGAGTTCGTTTACTGAACTCACGGTAAATTCATTCCACCAATGGGATTACTATTGGGCTTGCTTCGTGAAGAAATCTGCCATCTTCTTAAACGTATCTTCATTAAAGGTCACAGGGCCGTGCTGACCCTTTGGCACAGTGATAAACTCAACCAACTTATCATGCTTCTTCAGCTCGTCAGAGAAAAACACGCTCTGGCAGTGAGGCACCACCGTGTCTGCATCACCATGAATGACAACAAACGAAGAGCACTCCTTGTTGTCAGCATAGGTAATGGGGCTGCAGAGGATTATCTTTTCCTTATTATCGGCAGGATTACCACCAATGAGGGCTGCTTCTGGAGAGTTTGCATCCTTATAGGTCTCACAGTTCTCCATACGAGACATATCAACAGGGCCAAACCAGTCAACCACAGCATCGACCTTGCTGCTCTCCTGCTCATTGCCACCGACATTGCCTTCTATATCCATCGTTATATCGCCCACGGTACGCGACTTCATGCCGTTAGTCACGCCAGCCATAGATGACAGGTGTCCGCCAGATGAGAAGCCAGTAATACCGATAAACGAGGTATCCAGCTTATACTTATCTGCATTGGCACGAATGAAACGTATGGCACCCTTCACGTCATTAATCTGTGCTGGGAACTTGGCATCCCCACTTGAACGGTGGTTGATGCTGACCACTGCGAAACCTGCATCTGTAAGCGGCTTGCCAATAGACATATATGCTATGCCCTTCATATTGTTAGCAAACCATGCACTGCCGTATATAATGACCACGACCTTGTACTTGTCCTTATTGGTCTTCGGCAAATAAATGTCGAGCTTGTGAGCCTCCAGATTGTCACCTGCATAGTTCACATCCTTCCAGTCTGGTTCTACTCCGGGCTGACCAAAACCTCCAAACCCTTGAGGCTGTGCCCAAGTCATAAGTGACAGGCACATCATCATTGATAATAAGATAGTCTTTTTCATTATAATTTAAAGTATTACGATATATTGCCGACAAAAATAATAAAAATAAATGATATTAAAAGCATCTATTCGATGAAGCAAGCCGTTTTCACGTTTTTTATCAATTTATGGAATGATACTAAAAGCCCCCGCTCCAGTATCTGAAGCGGGGGCAAGGAGATATCAGGGCTTCTGACTATTCAGCCAAGGGGTCAAAAGTACCTAATGCGGCACCGTTGTTATAGTCTTCCCAACCGATGGTCTGAAGCAGACCCTTGTTGTGGGCAGACACACCCTGTGTAAAGCCTAAGAAGTAATACTTCGGCAAGAACTTGATGTGCTTGGGTGAGTAGTCGTCACTATTGCGGGCATCGCCGGGACGCTCTGCCCACGACAGATACTTCTTGTACCAAGCCTTCAGGCTGCTGAGCTGCTGAGGCAAGTCATCACGACGCAGGTCAACACCAGCAGGACGCTCTTCTTCGCTATCTGTCAGATACTCTACCAGCGGGTCTTTGTCATAGTCCTGACGAGTTGGTGAAATCACATACTCCAAGTCCTCATCGTCGTAACGGTTCACGCGGTAGATGAAGTTTTCACGACGCTGGCCGTTGAAGGGCTTGAAGCCCAGCCATGTGCAGGTGTTGCCACCCCAGCCACTGGGCTTCCATGAATCAGGAGCACCAGCAGGCAGCTCGGCACCACCATCGAAGAGCATCCAGCGGCGCATATCGTCGAAACGCTTGCCCTCGTAGGCAAACTCAATCTGACGCTCATAGAGGATAGCACTCATACAGGTAGCCTCATCGCCTGAAACGGTCAGACCGCAGTCGCCCGTATAACCGACACGCTGGCGGATGCGCTTCAGGATAGCATACGACTCATCGGTATGACCAGCAAAGCAAGCCACCTCAGCCAAGTTCAGCAATACCTCAGCATAGCGCATCTCCATCAGCGGAGCAGCAGAACAGAACGGAACGGCATAGCCACCATTCTGGGCACCCTGTCCATCAGGACGATAGTCATAGACTGCCGTATTCACGTCAGCATCGTCTGACTTCTTGCGTACCATCACACCACTGGGCTTGCTCAGGTTGTCAGCACCACGATAGCTCGTGTTGTTCTCGTCCAAGTCGCTACCACCATAGAACCATACATAGTTCCACAGCACATAGTCAGCACCCTTATTATAAGAAGGATTGTGATTATCCATTGCCGTGGCATCGCCATTGCCGCCCGTAGTGTAGGCCCAGCGGAAACCGGGGAATGCAAACGTGCGATAGAAGCGCGGGTCGCGGTCCATAAACGGATAACGCTCATCATATTCGATAGAAGACTTAGCCAGATTGCTATAAGATGTATAGCTCTGGGGCTGCTTACCATCAGCCATCGGGAAGAGGTCGACCATCATCTTAGAAGGCTGATAGCCACCACCACCCGTATTACTTGGGCGAATGTCACGCTCCCAACGGTTATGCTTCACGTTATCACCATAGCCAGAGAAATCAACCAGCGTATTGTAGAGAGTAACGAACACTGCCTCGGGGTTTCTGTCCGTAACGGCGAACATACGAGCAAATGCAGAAGCATTCGTACCGGGGTTGCCCTCGCCATACAGTCCATAGCCACAAGCATCAATCGTAGCCATATCGGCCTTCATGGTCTCGTATGCACTCTTATAGCGCTCCATATCCTTCTGACGGTTGAACAAGGGGCTGCACCAGAGCGTGAGCACGCGACCCTTCAGAGCCAGTGCCGTACCAGAGGTAATGCGGCCATAGTTCTCTGAACTCTCCCAGCCTCCGTTAATGGTGAACGGACGAAGCATCTCAGCCGACTTGTTCAGGTCTTCAACGATAAAGTCAATACACTCCTTAGTGCTGGAACGCTGAGTAAACGAAGACGGATGGGGGGCGAGCACCGTCTTCACGATGGGCACACCACCATACCACTTCACCATCTTGTAATAAGTCCATGCACGGAAGAAGTAAGCCTGACCCAGCAGTTCGTTCTTCTGCTCCTCGGTCAGTGTGCTATTCTCAATACCCTCAATGGCATTGTTGATGTTACGCACAGCACCAAAGACAGCTGCTTGCACATTATCCATATCGTCACCACCGAAATAGTCGGGCACCTGATTAGAGGTCGTGGCAGAATTTAATGTAACGGTCTCGCCATTGACATACGACGAGAAACCACTATACTCCTCAGTCGACTTGCCAGCCTCGTCGCCTCTTCCGACTGACGGATACTGCCAGTTCATATCGGCAACGTTGGGTAGACACCATCCATAGAGGTCGTTGATACGGCCTTTGGCACCTACATAGTAATTGTAAACGTCCTGTCCTGTCGCATCGTAATTCTGTTTCTCCTCCAAGAACTCGTCGCTGCAGGAAACAAGGGCGGAAGCTCCTAACAACAGGAAGCCAAAATATTTGATACTATTTTTCATAATTGCTTCATTTAAATTGGTTAGAAAGTGAGGTTTACGCCAATCGTCCACTTACGCAGATTGGGATAGCTACCATAGTTACCTGCCAGCGGATTGTAGAATTTATCAGGATTGTCGTTGTAAAGGTTCAGCAGGTTCTGACCTGTCACGTTGATACGTGCATTCTGGATGCCTACGCCATTGAACCACTGCTTCGGCAGGCTGTAGGCCAGCGTCAGACGGTTCAGCGTAACGCGAGCAGCACTGATGCGCCAGAACGAAGACGTGCTACTGTTCTGAGTGAAGCCCGGGTTAGGCAGACAACCATCGCGGTTAGCCTTCTGAATCAGCCTGCCCTGTCCGTCGTAGATGTCGTCATAGACGAAGATGTCATCGGGATTCCAGAACGAAGGCATATTCGTGAAGTCGTTAGAGTACTTCAGTGCCGAACCCTTCACCGTATCGTAAGCACCCCAGTTGGCACCAAACTGCATGGTCAGCTGGAAGCCCTTCCACTCTGCTCCAGCATTGACAGTGAAGCCATAGATGTTAGAGCTGCGCTTGCTGAGCTGTACCTCGTCCTCGGCGGTAATCTCATGGTCAGGCCCTGCATAGGTTCCCGTTGCCTGGTCGTAGGCGCCACGGATATCCTTGTAAATCAGCATACCCGGATGAACGTCCTTCTTCTCCAGACCGAGATACTTACCGTAAGTACCGTCGTCCTTCTTCATGTAGGTATCAAAGTACTCGTCGATGTCGTGGTAGGTGCGGAACATACCCAGACACTGGTAGCCCCACAGACCGATGTCGGTGCGCTCACCCGGACGTACTGCCTTGTAGAAATCAGAGGTAGCCCACTGCTGCTCATTCACCTTGTTATCGCTGTAGCCCGTGTTCAGACCTACGTGATACTTGAAGTCCTTGCCAATCTTGTCGCGCCACGAGATGCTAAGCTCCCATCCCCAGTTGTCCATGCTACCATAGTTGTAGGGAGCACTCTGGTTACCCACGATAGAGGGAATCGTGCTGGTGTAGTTCAGCAGGATGTCGCGGTTACGCTCATAGTAGTAATCGAGCGTAACGCTGAGACGCTGACGGAGGAAACGGAAGTCGAAGCCCAAGTTGGTCTTATACGACTTGCTCCAGTGAACATCCTCGTTATAAGTAGCAGAGTTTTTGTTCATCGTGATACGGCCACCCGATGGGTTGGTCAGACCTGTTCCGAATACAGTACCCTTATTCGGGTCCAGATTATAGGTGGCCTGCCACTGCCAAGGAGCAATGTTGTCACGACCTGTGATACCATAAGAGCCACGAACCTTCAGGAAGTCAATCCACTGGAGCCACTTGGTGTTCTGGAACCAAGGCTCTTCGCTCATCACCCAACCCAAGCTGAAGGTGGGGAAGGTGCCCCAGTAGTTCTTCGGAGCAAACTTAGTAGAAGCATCTGAACGGAGCAGGAACTCAACCAGATACTTGTCGCTATAAGCGTAGTTGAGACGTCCGATATATGACAGCATACCGCTCTCAGAACGACTGAAGTCAACAGAAACCTCTGTATCGTCCTTGTTAATACCAGAATACTGGAAGTTCGTAAATTCATAGGGAGAGGTAGCCTTTGCGAAGTTGAACTCACTCTCAGCCTCCGACTTCTCAATAGAGAACAGGGCGTTGATGTCGTGCAAGCCGAACTTACGGTTATACTGGAACGTCAGGTTGAGCTGGTAGTTATCCGTGCGAATCATCTGGCGGCTCAGGAAGTCACCGTTATTCTGCTGGCGCACATTGAAGTTGCTGGTAGCCAAGTAGTCATAGTCGGGGTCGTCACCACTGGTCGGCGTGTACAGGTGCATACCGCTACCATAGCGGTGGCTCATCTCATAGATGTTATAAGTAGAACCATACTGGTTGGTCTTGCTGGTGCTGATGCTCTTGGCATAAGAGAAGCTAACCTTCAAGCCCTGCAGAACCTTGCTCCATCCGAAATCATACGACACACGTCCGTTAAGGGTAGAGTTATTGCTCATGTTGTTGGTGAAGTCACCGTGGTTTTGCAGCGTATCGTAATGATAGGTAGCCAAGTTGCTGGAAGCACTGGTATTACTGATACCATAAGGATACAGCGCATAACCGTTGACATACTCAGGCAGATAGGTCGGACGGGTCAGCAGACGCGTGTAGTCCTCTGTGCCAGAACCACCTACTGATACGTAAGGAGAGTTCTTCTTGCCATAGTCACCGCTGACATTCAGGCTGGCAGACAACCACTTGCTAATTTTCACATCCACACCTGCACGGTAGTTGTAACGGTCGTAGTCCAGTTTGCCAAGGTTACCGTCCTGCTTGAAATAGCCAACAGAAGCAAAGTAGTTCACATTATCAGTAGCACCACTGACATTCACTGAGTGCTTCTGAGTGTAACCCGTCTTCCAATACTTATCCAGCAGGTCGTAGTTCAGACCCTTCATAGCCTCCAGCTCATCAGCCTGGAACAGCTGGGTGGTATTGTCAAGTGAGGCATTTCTCGGGTTGCGGGCAGTCACGATATTAACCAGTCGGCCAAAGTCGTAGGCACTGAGCATCTTAGGACGAGAAATCTCGTCGGCAATACCGAAGCTACCATTGTAAGAGATACGGGGAGTACCCTGCTTACCCTTCTTCGTAGTTACCAGAATAACACCGTTAGCAGCACGGGCACCATAGACGGCAGCAGCCGCGTCCTTCAGCACAGAGATGCTCTCCACCTCAGAGGGGTCGAGATTGCTGAAAGCCTCAGCACCGGGATTCTGACGGATGTTACCCATCTTCACGTCGTTAGGATAGATGTAACCGTCAATCACATACAGAGGCTCTGGGCTGGTATTGGTATCTACGTTACCACTCAGAGAAGACAGTGAGCGGGCATCACGGACGTAAAGAGAGGCACGCTCGCCGGGACGAGAGTCGCCACCAGAAACGGACAGACCATTGACCAGTCCGCTCAGGGTAGAACCGAGGCTACCACCTGCAAGGTCCTGCACCTCGTTCATGTCAACTGTTCCTACCGAACCTGTCAGGTGGGCCTTCTTCTGCGTACCGTAACCCACGACAACAACCTCTTGCAGGTCGGTGCTGTTAGTTTCCAACTGAACTTTGCCCCCCCCAGTAGGTGTATCTTTATAACCAATATAGGAGATAATTACCTTCCCACCTTTGGGAACTTCCAGTTTATAGTTACCATCGAAGTCGGTCACCGTGGCAGTATTCGTACCTTCCACACGTACCGTAGCACCGATAACTGGCTCGCCAAGCTCGTCAATGACGGTACCAGTCACCACTTTATTCTGGGCCATCATAGGCAGTGCGCACAGCATTGCCACGCCCAGCAGAAAAGACTTTATAGTTTTATTCATAATAATTTTCTCGTTAGTTGATGATTAGACTTTAAGGAAGCCAGCGTGGGTCACCTGTGTGAAGTTCAGCCTGCTTAGAAGAAGCACTGATGTGGAAATCACCATTAGCAGGGTTAGCAAACTTCGGGTCTTCCTCGATGTTCGTACCAGACTGGTCATAGTTCTGGGGGTCTTGGAAAGTACCATCACTTGCCATATAGGTATTGTACAGGAATGTTGCCGTTTCTCCTCTGTCACCTTTTCCCTGCAGGAATCGACGGGGAACGCTACCACTGGTAGAACAATTCCAGAAGATACATCTGGTCATCACCCAGTATGATGTCGTAGCACGGTAAATGCCGTTGTAGTTACCCCACTGTCCCTCGTTCTGGCATACGTTGTAGAACGTACAATTCTCGTATGCTATGGTATTCTTCTCCCATCCAAAATAGTCCTTCACATTATCCAAGCTAAAGCCGCCATAACGTACAAAATAGCGGAAGCCAAAGTCTGTGGTATTGTAGAACGTAGAGTTCTTAACGGTCAGGTCCTTAGCAAAGCCACCAGCGCCCTTCGTATAGAAATAGAAATAAGCATTTTCGGTGTTATTAGCCGATGTAGTCAGATGTACCACGCAGTTGTCAACCAATATCGTGGCGGGGAAATATGTAAACTTAACATCGGTCAGGAAGAACGAGTTGAGGTTGTCAACATTACAGTTGATAACAGCGATAGGCTCTTCAATCAGATACAAGTCATAGTCAGTATTCCAGAGATTGGCAGCGATAGGCGTAGCCTTCGGCTTCTTAGCCAGCGTAATGAAAGCAGCATCAGAAGCAGAGCATTCGAAGTCAATGTTCTTCAGCGTCAGGCCTGAGCCAGTTACAATAGTTGCGTGGGCACCTGTGAACTTCACCTTGGCATGGTTATTCTCATCGCTGACCAGATTGAAGATATAGCCATCAACATCCAGTGTGTCTACCGTGTACTCGGCACCAGCCTCCAGCGTATAAGTAATATCCGAGCCCTGATAGCCTACAGGAATAGGATTCTCCTTAAAATATTGAGAGAGGTCTGTTCCACCGGGAATGGTGGCAACGTCAATCGTGAAGGTGTTCCAGCTAAACTCGGTCACTCCCTCGGGAGCCGTGTTCGACTCGGGAACATTGTCATTCACCTTAATGGTCATTGAGTAGTAGGTCTTGTCGACACGAGGCACCGTGATGTAGTTGACACGTACCACTTGGTCTTTAACCACCTCGTTAGTGCAAGCATCCTGAGCATCGCCCAGATAGACACTAACCGTGTAAGTTCCTGCACCCTCGACAGCATCCCATGTAATGGTCTGAGACTGCTTGTCAGAGCTGGGCTTGACGATAATCGTGGCAGCATCGGGCTTCGTCAACTCGAAACCGGGGTACGTGCCGTTGAATGACTCTTCGTCAAAACCATCCTGCGCACATGAAGCTAAGAGCACGCCTGCCGACAGCAGCAGGAATGTCTTAAACGTTGCTAACAAATGATTCTGTTTCATAAGCAATTTGTTTTAAGTTATTATTATTTGTTCTCTTTCTGTTCATCACCTTTACCACTCTGACTTTGGTCTGAGAATATCTCTTTCAGATAGGCTACGTTAGTACCGAAGTTGCCACGCACGTTGCGCACGTCCTGAGCATTACGGCTGCGCTCCACGACGAGCCATCCGCTCCACTTCATCTTGTCAAGCACCCGCTTCACCTGACGCAGGTCAATACGGGGGTCGCGGTCGAGCGTCACGCTATCAGTCAGCGAGGCATGAATCTGGGCAATGCGCTCACGACCCAGCTGCTTCAGCTCCTTTACGGGGTCGAGCCCTTGGTCGACAGCATCCTGCAGGTTGTAATAGAGCTTGATGCCCTCGCTGTCAACCTCCTTTAATAATTTAATGTTCGCGCGCGCGTTAAGCTGAGTGCGAATAGCAATGGTCTTGCCTGCAGACAAAGCCATCTGACCTGCCTCGCGCAGTCGGCGCACCATCTCATCATGGGCTTCGCCGGGTTGTTTCCATTCCTGTCCGCTGCCTCCGAGGGGCAGAAAGGCAATGGTTGCCCCCATCACGTCCATCGTATTAAGGCAATCCTGCACCAGTTCCTTGTAGTTCTCTCGAGTTAAGAAACTTTGGGCAAAGAAACCAGACATGGCAATGGACGGCACGGCTACGCCCAGCGAATCGGCTGTGCGACGGAACAACTGCTGAAAATGCGGTTCACGCAGCTTGTTGTCAAACAGCACTCGCTTGCCCAGTGGGCCCATGTCGACCTCAACACCGTCAGCGTGGATGTCCTTGGCGAGCTGAAATTCTCCCAATTTCTGACGCTTCAGCATCATCCAGTCGCAGGCAGCGATGCGGTATTGCTGCTGAGCCAGCACGCCAATCGGCCATGCTGCCAGCACGGTCAAAACCCCTGTAAGCAGGTGCTTTCTTAACAAACGCTTGTCCATTATAGGTTGTAGAATATAAAGCTTTACATCATTTAAGACGTTTTAAGATAGCAAATGTAACCACTTCCATCTTATTTTTTATATCAGCGTCAGTTCGGTGAAACAGACGCTATTTAGGCATCGTTCAGCCTCCAGTATCTCTTTCGGGTTGCTCCAGTATCTCTTTCCACCTGCTTTAGTATCTGTTTACCCACCTAAACAGATACTGTTTAATGTCGAAACAGATACTCGAGCAACCCCAAGGAGATACTGGAGGCTGAACAAAGGCAGTGAGTTCGTCAAACTCACGCTATTTTCACGGTTTCAGATAGGACGCAAAGGCTCTGTCATAGTCTTCGCTCTGAGCCAACCGACCGTTGACAAGACACACTATCAGGATATGGCCTCGGAAGCAAAGTGCTTCGTCGGAGGCACGGAAAATGTCTTGATGGAAAATGTATTTTACGCCCTGCTTTTCGAGCCACAGGCGCGAGATAAACTCATCGTCGCAACGCAGTGGCACTTTGTATTCCAGTTGCATACGAGCCACAACGGCATCCACTCCCTTGGCGTGCATATCGGCAAAGCTCAGCCCGCACGCTTTCAGGAACAAGTGGCGCGTATGCTCGGCATAGTGCAGGTAGTTGGCATTGTTCACAATACCCTCGATGTCGCACTCGTAGTCACGCACCTCCATCTGGGTTTCAAAAATGTACTTTTTCATTTTTTCTGTTTCAAATATTCATATCCAATGCGACAGCGCAGACAGTCACGCTTGTCGCAATATTCACGCTTCAGTTGGATAAGGGCCTGCGAGTCGCCAGCTGTATTCACCTCTAACCCTACTTCCCGCCACATACGGATGATGTGGTTCTGCTCGGCACGCATCTGCTCCAAAAAATCAAAGGCACGGTCGCACAGTTCTTCCTTCATCGCATGGCGACCATAGGCAAAGAGCATGGGTATGCAGGTATTGATAATCAACAGGTTTATGGAGGATGCCGACAGGTGCTTGGCACTACGAATGCTCTCCGAGCCAAACGTGTAGTGGGTTTCCCAATAGGGTGTCACCTGTGTCCTCAGCAGGTCGGCCAACGAGACCATGTCCTTGCACTCGACAAGTGCCGAGAGCGAGGCGCGCCGCTCGTAATAGAGATTGGCCAACTGCGATATGCGGATATGCGGAAAGTTCTGCGGGCGCAGTCTCAAGAACCGCCACAAGTTAGAATCCATCGGTTTCAACGAGAACTTATGAGCCAAAAACTGGTACTCACGGCGTAGCTTGTCAAAATAGTCTTCGCTCTGTGCGTCCTGCTGATAACGCTCAGGAATGGCCGACGGTTCTAATAGTCCTGCCTGCCCCATAAAGATGGCTTCTATCTGAAACAAATCGTCGCGATGCCTGCCGACAGCCCGCAAGGGGATATGACGCGCCCACTCCTCGAAAGCATCGCCATTGATGCCGAAGCCGTAGTTGCGGGCTAACGTCATGAAGAAAGCATCTTCCCATGAGCCGTTAGCCTGACGGACGCGCTCGGCAATGGCTACCGTCTTCTGCTCCAAACGCTCCGTCTGCAAGGCGGCGAGCCATGCGTGTATCATTAGTCGCGTTAGTTCGGGAATGATTTTGTAGCAGGGTGGATAGGCATCGGTGCGCAGCAGCTCGGCATAGTTATCGTGTACCGACTCTGGTACTTTAAGCACCATCTGCGGTACGAAATTGCCTTCTTGCGTCTTGACATCACGGTCGGCCACACCTACTACGTGGAGCACCACATTATTATAATGCACATCGCGCTCGTGGCCATGCACATACCAGTCGCCCGACTTATCGTGAATCTCGACGTTGCCCACCCATAGCGTGCCGCCAATCTTCACCTTTGCGTTGAAGAAATCGGGCCCGCTATTACGGTTATGCAACCCGGGGTCGAGCACCTCTACGCTCCTTCCATCCGTTGTCTGGAGCCCTTCTAACGGGCACAGCTTATGTTTCCAACAATAGTGTAGTAGTTGTTCCATTTTCTAAGCTAACGCAAGGGCATTTCAAACGGGGTGACAGGCAGCCCACTGAGCGAATAGAGATTAGCTCGCAAGGGATTGTCCTTCCACGCATAACGTACACTTTTTGGCGATGAAACGGGCGATTTCAGCGTCACTTGATTACCTTTAGCGGTAGCCTCTACATTAACATAGCGACCATCTTCGCCTACTACTTCCAGTTCCTGAACAGCACAGGGGCGCAAAGGTTGGTCGAAAGTAAGCTCAACCACAGCGTCATTACAAGTGAAACCGACGGGCTGAGGCGACAGCTGTACACGCTTATGATAGACCAGGCGGTCCATGCAAAGACCTACACGCTCGGCAACCTCCTTCTTGCGCAAAGGATGAATATCGACGGTTTCACCGAGGTCGATGATGCAAGCCAGCTCTGCATAGGGGTCGTCGCTGGCCACCGTGCGCTGGGCTTCACGCAGACGCGCCCAACTGCTGTTCTGGGGAGTAGCCGAAGGGGCCATATAGTTAGCCAACTGAACAATACAGAAAGGCAACTGGGGAGCCTGCCAAAGGGTGCGCCAATTACCTAACAACTTGCGCAACAGGTCAGCATAGGGAGCAGGATTACCTGCATTCGTTTCACCCTGATACCACACCACACCGCTCAGTGCATAAGGAGCCAGCGGATAGAGTACGGCATTGTAGAGCGTAGTGGCCATGTTCTGCAACGAGACATCACCACTAGGGCACGGAGGCATCAGCGCACCTCGACTGACTTTCCACTGCTCTGAGAGCCGTAGGGTGTCGCCATCGCCAAAGATGAGCATATAGGGTTTCTCCTTGATGAAATGGGGGATTCCATACTTATTAACGAAACGTATCGTTAGAACATTGTCGCCTTCATGGAGCAGTCCTTCAGGTACCTGATAACGGCGAGGCGGATACTGATAGTAGGTGCGCCCCACCTCGCGCCCGTTGATATAAGTGTAGTCTTGGTCAAAGAGAGTACCTAAAAGCAAGCGGGCTGGTTTTCCCGCGTGTTCCTTATTAATATATATATGCTGACGGAGCCATAAGGAGCCGACATAGTTACCATACTGCTGGCCAGCAATGTCACCATACTGGTTTATCTCAGGCCACGTCTGGTCGTTATACTGCTCACTGGTCCACTGCTGCTGCACACCAGGGTCTGCCTCGTTCAGCAACTGAAACCATCGGTTGCCTGCCCGCTCGTTAGCCTCTCGCTGAGCCTCCACCAACTTATCGTCCTGATAAAGTCGCGTTTTCTGTAACTCTAAAGGATAGTCACGCTGCAACGAATCAGCCGAGAGCCATGCCTCAATGGGGGTACCTCCCCAGCTATTGACGATGATGCCCTGCGGCACACCCGTCTGCTGCTGCATTCGAATGCCCAGAAAAGTTCCTAACGCTGAGAATCCCCACGCATTTTCCTTGTTTAGCGGTTTCCACTGGGTAGGTGCAATATCATCTCTCACCCCATGTGTGTCAGCCACATTAGGTACACGGAATAAGCGCACCCGATTGTTGTCAAAACGGTCGATTTCAGCGGGATATTGTGGATAGACGCGCTCTATTGTCACATC
This sequence comes from uncultured Prevotellaceae bacterium, assembly GCA_947174945.1. Lineage (GTDB taxonomy): Bacteria > Bacteroidota > Bacteroidia > Bacteroidales > Bacteroidaceae > Prevotella. The sequence goes on from CAMWKZ010000008.1 coordinate 36,343, forward strand.
CACATTTGACTGGCCAGAACAGAGCCACACATCACCCACCAGCACGTCCTGAATGGTAAGTACCTCTGAGCCTTCGCCACTTACCTCAAGAACGTATGGCCCACCGGCTTTCATCTGAGGCAGGTCAACACGCCAACGCCCATCGGCATCAGCCTGAACAGCATACTGCCGTTTCTGCCATCTGATATTAACATGTTCATGAGGGTCTGCCTTACCCCAAACAGGAATGGGCTTACCACGTTGCAATACCATACCCGACTGGAACAACTGAGGAAGTACGACCTTGGCATTGACCACCATAGGAAGGAGTGCCACGGAAAGGAGGAACAATAGTTTTCGGAACATTGTCATAACGATTTGAGTTTGTTATTAGGTTATGATGCAAAAATAAGAAAAATATATTAAATATGTACGTGAGAATGCCTATTTCTTTTATCATGCTACAAATCGAGCCATTTTTTGTAACATCAGAAAACGTCTGTTTCATTAGAATATATTACTTTTGCAACAGAAATTAAAACCCAAAAAACATGGCAACTAACGAACCACAAGCCGCTAAAGGCTTCTACAAACTCTCTTGGCTGCAACGCATCGGTTTCGGCTCAGGTGATTTGGCCCAGAACCTCATTTACCAAACTATCAGCATGTACTTGCTGTTCTTCTACACAGACATCTTCGGCCTCGAACCCGGTCATGCTGCGGTCATGTTTGGCGTGGTACGCATTATTGACGTACTGTGGGACCCTCTTGTGGGTACGTTTGTTGATAAGCATAACCCGAAGTTAGGCAAGTACAGGGCTTATCTGGTGTTGGCGGGCATCCCGCTTACGGTGCTGGCCATTCTGTGCTTTTGGAATGGATTTGCAGACAGTGCATACACCACAAAATTAATCTATGCTTATATTACTTACGTGGGTATGTCAATGCTTTACACATTGATTAATGTGCCTTACGGCGCACTGAACAGTTCGCTAACGCGTGATACCGATGAAATCACCATACTTACCTCTACACGTATGTTTATGGCCAACGTAGGTGGTTTGGCAGTATCGGCTGGCATCCCCATTCTCGTGGCAATCATGGCTGGCATCGTAGACATTCCTTATGAAATGGCATTGTTCATGGGACTTGGCTCGTTGCCTTCGTTCATTTTCATGCCTTTGGTACCTGCCATCAAAAAAGCGGTGGGAAAGAAGAATATGTTCTATATCTTCTTGTCAGTGGCCATCGTGGGCATGGCTATGCTCTACATCATCACCAAGACGATGGACATGAAGGAGAATATAGTGCTTATCTACGTGGCACAGTTCATTAAGTCAACGGGTGTTATCGTTGCTACCGGCTATATGTGGGCACTTATTCCTGAAGTCATTTCCTACGGCGAATATACCACTGGCAAGCGTATCTCGGGTATCGTGAATGCCCTGACGGGTATATTCTTCAAAGCTGGAATGGCCGCTGGTGGTATAGTACCGGGCATCGTATTGGCTTACACCAACTACAAGGCTGCTGCCGAGGAGGCAAGCACTCTGCCCAAAGACCCAAGCGCATGGTTCTACACCATGCTTATCTTCTCGCTCGTGGGTCTTATCTTGCTGATTTTCTGCTTCACACAGTGTAAAGAGCGTGTGGTGATGGACGCCAAAGAAACAGAGAACGTGAAAGTGAGCGACTTGTGGGCTGAGTTCTTCCACAACCGTCCGTTACGCATCGTGGCTCTGTTCTTCATCACGGCTTTCGCCATGATGTCAGTAGGCAATGCTGCTGGTGCATATTACATGAACAACCTGCAAGCGCAAACTCCGTTGGCTCAGGAAGGCATTCTGTGGCTCGTGTGTGTTATCCCTGCCGCCTTGCTGCTCCTCGCCATGTTCATCATCTCGAAGTATGAACTGACCGATGAGGTGATAGACAAAATCAACATAGAGATTGAGAAACGCAATCATTAATATAATGAAGTTTTTAAAGTTAGTAATTTTATCACTCTTTGTAGTTGCTTTTGAGACAGCACTTGCGCAGAGCTTGCGAGAAGCTGTAGGCAAGTACTGTCTCATTGTCAATGAAATCTGAAATTATTAAAATAAAGAAATATATGAAACCACGTTATCTTTTCCCTAATGACTATATGGCTGACCCGTCGGCCAACGTGTTTAACGGCAAGCTGTATATCTATCCCAGTCACGACCGCGAGGGTGGCGTGGCCTTCGATGACGACGGCGGCCACTTCCAGATGCTTGACTATCATGTGCTGTCGTTCAATGATGTTGAGAACGATGAGGCCACAGACCACGGTGTCATCCTCAGTGCTGACCAAGTACCCTGGGCTGAGAAGCAGATGTGGGACAATGATGTCGTTGAAAAGAACGGCAAATACTACCTTGTCTTCTCTGCCAAGGATTATAATGGAGTATTTCACCTCGGTGTAGCTATTGCCGACAAGCCCGAAGGGCCTTTTGTTCCTCAGGAACATCCTATCCGCGGTTCATTCTCTATCGACCCCTGTGTGTTTAAGGATGACGATGGTGAGATTTACTGTTACTTCGGTGGACTTTGGGGCGGACAGCTGCAATGGTATCATGCTCCTGCCCAGCTCACTAAGCAAGGCATCGACCTTGGCCCTGCCGCTGACAAGAAGACACAGCTCTTCGCACCTGCTGACGTACCTGCGCTGCCCAGTTGTGTGGCACGCATGAGCGATGACGTACTCCAGTTTGCCGAGGCTCCGCGCTCTGTTGTGATATTGGATAAGAATGGTGAGCCTCTGAAGGCTGGTGACCCTCACCGCTTCTTCGAGGCTTCGTGGATGCACAAATATAATGGGAAATACTATTTCTCGTATTCAACAGGTGACAGTCATTTGCTGTGCTATGGCATTGGCGACAATCCTTACGGGCCATTCACCTATCAGGGTGTCATCCTTGACCCCGTCGTAGGCTGGACTACCCACCACTCTATCGTTGAGTACAAAGGTCAGTGGTACTTATTCTACCATGACTGCGTTCCCAGCAACGACATCACTCATCTGCGCTCACTCAAAGTGCAACGACTGTTCTACAATGAGGATGGAACAATCCAAAAAGTAGTGAATGAATAACCATACACTTATATCAAACTATTATACTCTGCATCGCGATGAAATCGTCGGTTTCATCGCAACAAGGACGATGGCTCCCGAAGCAGCACAGGACATGGTGCAAGACCTGTTCCTGAAGCTGCTTGACGGCCGTCGCCTCATTACTCCTCAGACCTTACACAGTCTGGTTTATACCATGGCACGCCATGCGATAGTCGACTATTATCGTCGACGTCGCGTCTATGAAGAATACGAACACTATATCCACCGTTCCAACGAGGCCGACGACTCGTTGGAATCGGTATTTTCTGCCCGTCAAATCATGGAACGTATGGAATACTCGCTGGCTCGTTTGTCAGAAGAGTGCCGTACCATTTATCGCCTACATATCTATGAAGGTATGAAGGTCAGTGAGATTTCCCAACAACTCGCCCTTCCTTACAAACAAGTGGAGAACCGATTAGGACAAGCCCGTAAGACTGTACGCCAGCAACTAAGGGCTTGTGTCTAAAAGAACAGAACCTAAAGAATCAACGTTTGTAGGCGGTCTGGAGCAAAAACGTACTGAGCCACATCTTGTATTTGCGAAGCTGTAACAGCGTCAATGCGCTGCAACAATTCATCAATATTGCGTTCACGTCCGTAATGCAAGAAATTCTTGGCAAAGTCCAGCGCATACTGCTCACGGTTATCACTGGCAATAACGAGTTGGCCTTTCAGTTGTCGCTTGGCAGCAGCCAACTGCCGTTCACGCAAGGGAGCTTGCATCATACGGTCCAGTTCACGATGTACCAATCGGGTGCAACGCTTCACATCATGATGGTCACAACCAAAATAGACCGACCAACAGCCCGTATCACTATAACTGGCCATTGAACTTTCTACGGTATAAACCAGTCCGTGACGTTCCCGCAACGACAGATTCAAACGGGCATTCATGCCCGGGCCACCCAGAATATTATTTAGCAAATAGAGTGGCAGTCGGCGCTCATCATCATAGCCGAAAGTACGACTACCTAACATAACATGAGCCTGATGGTGAAGACCTTCCCCAATCTCTTTCTTATGAGGCTGGGGAGTAAACTTGTCGTTTTGAGAGAAATCATTCCCATCCTTTACAGGAAAGTCTTGCGGAAAAGCCTTTAATAACTTATCGAAATCCACATCGCCATAGACGAAAAAGATGGCATTGTCAGGACGATAATAACGTGAAGTAAAACGACGGGCATGAAGGGAAGTGTACGCCTGCACTTGCTCGCGCGAACCTAATATATTATGCCCCAAGGGATGACCTTGAAAGATAAGATTCTCAAACTCATCGTAAATAAGTTCAGCTGGGGAATCGTTATAACTCTCGATTTCATCGCAGATAACATCCACCTCGTGAGTTATTTCCTGTTCAGGATATACACTATTAAAGACAATATCCGTCAGCAAGTCAACGGCCTTTGATAGATGCTCTTTCAGAATAGCAGCATAGAAGATAGTATCTTCCTTGTTGGTAAAGGCATTCAGGTCGCCCCCCACCCGTTCCAAGCAATTCAGTATTTGAAGGGAAGAACGCCTTTTCGTACCCTTGAAAGTAACGTGTTCACTAAAATGTGCTACTCCTTCCTCGCCAACAGCTTCCTGCCGAGAACCAGCATTAATACCGATGCCGCAATAGACAACAGGCGATGTTGACGGCAAATGAATAATGCGCAGTCCGTTGCTCAGCGTTGCTATATTATATTTCGTCATATTGTGTGCAAAGGTAGTAATTAATTCATAATTAATAATTCATAATTCGCAATAATTTCTTATCTTTGCACCCAAAATTTACGACTATGCAGAAAGTTATCGGAATTGGAGAAACGGTTTTAGACATCATCTTCCGTAACGACCAGCCTATTCATGCGGTGCCTGGCGGAAGCACATTCAACGCTCTTATTTCTTTATCGCGTGCTGGGGCACAAACCAGCCTTATCAGTGAGACGGGCAACGACCGTGTGGGACGTAACATCATCCAGTTTCTGCGTGACAATGGCTGCAATGCCGATTGTGTCAATGTATATCCAGATTCCAAGTCGCCCCTGTCACTGGCATTCCTGAACGAACAAAACGATGCCGAGTACATCTTTTATAAAGACCACCCTCACGACCGACTCGACTTCGTTTATCCCGACATCCAGCCCGATGACCTCATATTGTTCGGCTCCTACTATGCGCTGAACCCCGTCATCCGTCCACAGGTCAAGGCTTTCTTGGAATATGCCCACCAACGGGGAGCCATTCTCTACTACGACATCAACTTCCGTGCTTCCCATCAGCATGAGGTTATCAAACTGACGGCAAACCTACTGGAGAACTTTGAGCTGGCTGATATTGTCCGTGGCTCTGCCGAAGACTTTGAAACCTTGTTTAAGAAAACAGACCCCGATGTAATCTATCGCTCCCAAATATCTTTCTATACCAAGAAATTCATCTATACACAAGCTGCCCAACCTATTGAACTGCGTGCCGACGGCGGACTGCGCAAGCAATACCCCATCCCACCCATTGAGACGGTAAGCACTATCGGTGCGGGTGACAACTTCAATGCAGGATTCCTATACGGCCTGCTTGTCAATGGTATTACCCGGCAGCAAATAGAACAGGGATTGACGGAACAACAATGGGACAATATCATTCAGAGCGGACTGGAGTTTTCAGCCGAAGCGTGCCGTAGCCTTTACAACTACGTGTCGCCAGAATTTGGAGCTAAGCGGAAGCAAGAGCTGGAACGCCTGAAAGACTTAGAGAACACCGAAAGCCCAGAATAATCTTAGAATTACTAAACAATTAATAACATACAATATGCAGAAGATTACTGACAACATTTACTACGTAGGTGTCAACGACCGTAACAAGTCATTGTTTGAAGGCCTGTGGCCATTGCCCAACGGTGTTTCCTACAACTCCTACCTCATCGACGACGAGAAAGTATGTCTTATTGACACGGTGGAGGTTGACTTCTTCACTCAATTTATTGAGCATATCCATGAGGTGATTGGCGACCGCAAGGTCGACTACCTTGTCATCAATCACATGGAACCCGACCACAGCGGCTCCATTGCCCTTATCAAGAAATACTATCCCGAGATTCAGATTATAGGCAATAAGAAGACATTCCAGATGATGGAGGGCTTCTACGGCATTGCCGACGGCACGATAGAGATTAAGAACGGCGATTCCATCGAGCTGGGCAAGCAGACGCTGAACTTCGTTATGACCCCGATGGTACACTGGCCCGAGACGATGGTAACCCTGTGTGGCACTACCTTGTTCAGCGGCGATGCTTTCGGTTGTTTCGGCGCATTAAACGGCGGTGTCATTGACAGTCAGATTAACTGCGACACCTTCTGGCTCGAGATGGTGCGCTACTACTCAAACATCGTGGGCAAGTACGGCACACCCGTACAAAACGCCCTGAAGAAACTGGCTGGCGTGAAACTGGACTACATCTGTGCTACCCACGGACCTGTATGGCATGAGTATATAGATAAGGTAGTGGCCGAATACGACCGTATGTCTAAATACGAGACAGAGCCCGGGCTGGTTATCTGCTACGGCACGATGTACGGCAACACCGAGCGCGCTGCCGAGGTCATAGCCCGTGCGGCGTCAGAGGCTGGGGTGAAGAACATCGTGATGTACAACGTATCAAAAACACATCACTCCTACATCATCCGCGACGTGTTCCGCTACAAGGGTCTGATTGTCGGTGCCCCGACGTATAACACTGCTCTCTACCACGAGATGGACGTACTGCTCTCTGAACTGGCAGGCAAGGACATCAAGAACCACCTGTTGGGCTGGTTCGGTTCCTACGGATGGGCCTCAAAGGCAGTTAGCGAGATTGCCCGTTGGAATGAAGAAAAACTGCACTATGAGCCTGTGGGTGAGCCTGTGGAAATCAAGCAGAGCCTTACCGCTGAGACGAAAGCTCAGTGCGAAGCTCTGGGTCGTACTATGGCCGAGCGGCTTGCTTCACTTTAACCACCCGTAGCCCTCATTATTATGAAATATCTGAAGTACCTCATTTTATTCCTTCCGTTTCTCCTCACCGCTTGCCTCGGTGAGGAGAACTCCGAGCTTTTCGGTATCGGACGTTCAGTCACGGTGAAAGATACTTCGGGGAACGGGCTTCCCGCAGGTGTCACCTTTGTCGGCGACCATATCTATCTTGAACTGACCCCAGATGCCCAACGAGTAAGCATTGACTTTATTGCTGATTCACCTGTTACGATTAACAAGGAGAAGAATCCGTCTTGGGCTAAATATGATATTGACCGCAACACACTTATCCTTAACGTCGACGAGTTAGAAGGCTATGCTCCAGCAGGAGAACGCTACGATGAGCTTTCAGTTAAAGTGGCAGCCAAGGGCTATAAGACGCACACTATCTCCATTTTCATCAAACAAGCCATTGCGACTTACGAGCAACTCTTAGAAAAGGAGAACAAGGCTATTGAATATTATCTCAGCAAACAGACCGTTAAAGACTGGCCGGGCGAAGATAATATCATTTGCGGCGATAATGCTCCATTTTACAAGTTAGCTGACTCCGGCGTATATATGCGCGTTATCTCGAAAGGAAACCACAGATTCAACGACAACGACAGGGTATATTTCCGAGAAGAATACTATAACCTATTCATATTTATGTCAACAGGATATCTTGGCAGTCCCGCAGGCAATATGACGGATGTTTCTGCCCAACCCGCATTCTTCCTTGCTGGAGGACAAACACACCCTTACGGCGTTGGCATTGAACTCCCACTTGAATACGGCATTGGTGGCGACAGTGAGGTATATCTTGTAATACCATCCCCCAAAGGTATGATGAAAACATTGGTCACTCCTTTCCTTTACCACGTAAAATACCATACTACATTCTAACGTTGTAGTATACAGTATCCCCTTCAGGACCCCGAAGGAGATACTCAAACTATGAATCAATATGATTATAACCACCATTTTGGCCTTGGACATGACGAAATCACAATGATATTTTCGTTTGGAACTACTTTTTACAGTACATTTTACCATCTGAATTTATTAGTTCGACACCAGTTAAAAGGGGATTTCTGACCTTTCTCATTATATCCCTTGACTATGCCTTTCTGAGTTGTTTAGGCTGTAAGGGATAGCGCAAAACGTATCGTTAATAATAGTTTCATAGGTACAGTAAATGATTGTATAAATTGATGGTAAGTTGACAATGGTCAATGATGCATGATAAATTTCAGGGATTGGCCTGGAGGTTCGTCTTCGCGGAGGATGGAAAGATAGCCGTTTTTCTCGATGGAGATAGGAAGTTCCTGACGCTGTTCCGATAAGGGGAGAATAATGGAGAAGTTTCCTTCAGAGTCTGTGACAGATGTGTGGCCGCATATTGCCACGATAACATCCTGCAGTGGATTCATCTCGGAATCATAGACTGTACCAGCATAGATAGCGAAAGTATCGTCACGTTTCAGTTCTATATTTACATCGCGGTTTAGACCAAATCCGACAGAAATACTAGTGTCAACAGGAATATGGAATTGAGAAGTAACTGATACTTGCAGAGCCGAGAATCGCCTGTAGCCAGGGATGGTTATCCTTTCGAATTGAGGTTTATTAGGATTGGAAAAATATTCACCTCCGTTGGCGTTGAGTGTTACATTTTCTCCTACTGGAAGGTCTGCTTTATCCATGTTTACATGGATAGACACACTAACTGGCAAGGCAAATACATATATAACTCCTACAGCAATCATAGTAGAGAGAGATGTAGTGAGGATTCGAATTCGTTTCTGGCGTTGATGTCGTTTCCAAAGCGAGTCAAACGAAACACTGAGCATCTTTGATACCACACGAATAAGAGCTTTCTCCTTCCCAACCTCACCGATATTGATGCCGAGGAGTTCTTTGTCAGGATTCTTCTTGAAATATTCACGCAGATATTCTGGGAAAAGTTCCCTCTCAAAAGTATCACCATTCGGTATGATGACCGGAATGATATGGTCAAGACGGCCCATTTCAGTAAATACCTTAGCCTCATCGCTGACCCATATAGAATGGGCGGAGTCCTTAGAACAAAGGAGTATCAAGAACTTGCTTTCTTCCAGATGCTTGCGCAGTTCATCTCCAAGGATTCCAGTATTGAGGTCAGATTGGTCTCTAAATATGGGACGGAGATATCGACTTTTGGCCTCTATACCGTTGTGAATTCCCGTAGGAAGCTTGAAAGCTTCCAGATGTTTCTGCAACCATTCCGCCACAGCCATATCTCGGTGACTGTAGCTGATGAAGGCAAATTTAGTATAGTTATTAGTAGCCATTTAGGTATAGTCTATATCATTTTTTCTTTTTTGCATTAATAAGCGATTGAACTTCGGATATATTGCGGAGAATAGCTGCATAAGACGGATGATTTGACTTGAAATCAGCTTTCTCGCAAATTGACTTTGCTTTCTCAAGATATTTCATCGCTTTATCATAATCACCCTTTTTGCCATAGGTATTGCCTATATTGTTATAGCACAAGGCAATATCTGGATGGTCTGTACCCAATTTACTTTCTTTTATCGTCAAAGCCTTATTATAAAATTCAAGAGCCTTATTATAGTCACCCATACAGCTATAGGTTCCTGCAAGATTATTGTAAGACTGGGCTACCTCCAGATGATTCGGTCCCTTTGTCTTTTCCATAATATTCAGACCTTTTTTCTGGTATTCTATAGCATAATCATATTCACCAAAATCAGAATAAACTGTACCTAAATTAATATAAGAAGCAGCTAAATCTGCATGATCTGGTGCTAATTTAGCCTCTTGAATTTTTAAAGCCTTGCTCAAACACTCTTCTGCCTTGACAATATTACCCATACTTTTATATGCCACTCCAAGATGACTATATGTCAATGCAACATGGAGATTACTTTCACTAAATTTCTTGAGCTTTATCGTAAGAGACTTATTATAGTAGTCTACGCCATCGTCATACTGCCCAAGACTAACATGGCATCTACCAATATTATCATAAAGAAGAGCCAGATTCGGGTCATCAGAAGACATTGATTTGCTTAAAATATCAATAGCTTTATTTAAATACTCAATCGCTTTGGGAAAATTTCCTAAATAATACAGAATCGATCCCACCCCATTATACATAAAGCCCACAGTGGGATGTTGTAATCCTCTGACTTTCTCACACATTGCGGCTGCCTGCAAATAGCTGTCTAAAGCGTCATTGAATTGTCCAAGACTCATCTGAACCATTCCGATATTGTGGAGGCCAACCGCTACATGAAGACTCTCCCGTCCTTTTGTCTCTTTCCATATATTGATTGCTTTGTTATAATATTCCAAAGCCTTGTCATTTTGACCCATCGAGCGCAGGGTTACTCCTAAATCATTATAAAGATCTGCTATATCAGGGTGTTCCAAATCACCATTAATCTTCCATTGTTCAAGAGCCTTATTGAGATATTTCATAGCTATAGGAAACTCCTTAGTAGCAATATAAATCTCACCAATACAAGTATTAGCCTTGCAGGTCAATGGATGAGACTCTCCGTTATTCTTAAAAGAAATATCCAATGCTTTCTTATAATACAATATAGCAGCTTGATAATCAGCAAAATAGTTCTTAGTATAATCCCCTGTCATGATAAGCAACTCAACATTTAAGGAATCCATCTCTGCTACATCATGAAGCATTGCAATAGCTTTCTCAATATTTTCCCTTCCACCAGCTAACTCAAGAGTCTCCACATTACGCCGGATAGAAGCAAAAGTCTCCTTATTAGCGTTTTGTGTGACACGATGCTCATATTGTAATCTTTCAATAGCCTCTGCTTCTTTTTTCTCCTGATTGAGACCATTCCGATATTTCTCTTTTAGATTAAGAGCATCATATTTCGCGATAGCTTCGTCAAAACGGCCTTCCTGCACCAATTCGATGATTTCCTGCTCTTCCGCCTGAAGATTAGAAAGATCTATACGAGCAAAACGATCAATATAGTTATCAAGGCTTTCAAGTTGCTGGTTATAGGTAGCCTTAATTTCGTCAATGCGCTTATTATATTCCTCTTCCTTAAGTTTCCCCTCAACTTTCAATCTTTCAACAGCCGCTTTATCCTTAGCTAATTGTTTGTCATAATTAGCGGAGGCTTTTGAATAATAGTTATCACAAATAGCCTTGAACCTATCGGAACGACACATGACAATATCAAACGGTTCATTGGGATTGATGTTCCATTGTTCAACCGCATCCTTATTGAATATTTCATAACCAACTTTCCAGACATTACGAACTTTTACGCGAGCTCCTGCATTTAAGGTAGGAAATATTAGGGTAAAGGCTCCATTTTTGTCGGACACAGTGCTATTCGCAGAGCGAATGTTGAGTTCAACTCCCGCAAGTGGAGTTTTCCGAGCCTTCACATTGTATTCCTTGACCATACCTTTTTGAGTGGTCTGAGCATTGACTCCAACAATTGTCAACATAGTAAGTACTGCAAATACAATTTTTCTCATTTTAATTTTAACGTTAACGTGAGTTCAACGAAATTGAATTCGTCTAAAAAATTGGTAATTAGCAAAAATTGTCATACCTCTAAAGTGCTAAAACTTAATATACTAACAACAATTGTTATGCTCACCAGGGAGCAAAGTTACAAAAAAAATTCTGTACTGCAGATGATTTCTACAAAAATTTTGATGCAAAAATGACAAAATATATTGTAAAAACAATTACAGTCAGCAATACCACTGTGATTTAAGCATGTCTAAAGCGAAAATAATGGTTATAACTATATTGATTCATAACTTCGAGTATCTCCTTCGGTGTGCTCCAGTATCTATTTCGACATGAAACAGTATCTATTTACTATATAAACAGATACTAAAGCAGGTGGAAATAGATACTGGAGCCACCCGAAGGAGATACTGGAGGTATTACCCTTACAATCGGTTCTTTTCTGCGTTACCGGCACCAGTGCCTTTGTACTTGCTGCGGGTGGTGTTGAACTTGTAACGGAGGGTGATGCCTAACTCACGACTGTCGGACCAGCTTATCTGCTCGCTTTGCATCATGCCGGCATACATCAGCGTTCCTTGTTTCTCGGTGTGGAACAGGTCGGTGCCCTGTATGCGGATGGAAAGACGGTCGTTCAGCATTGACTTTGTGAGGCTGACATTGACTGTTCCCATGTTGCGCGAAAGATAGATGTTCTCGCTATGGCCCTTGGTTGTAAAGTTGGCATCGGCGGAGGCCACCCAGCCACGACCGAGGTCAAACGTATTGTCGAGGCTGAACTGGAAGACGGGCTTGTTCAGGCGGTAGGCACCGACATCAGTGTGGAGTGTGAGCCACTGCTTCTGCATCCCCATGCTCAGTTCGGGCGACCAGATGCCGAACTTCGGAGCGAGGGCGATTTGTACCGAGAGGCTTTTCAGCGTCGGAATGTTCTCATAGTTGATGCGGGTGACGGAGCTGTTGCCCTCCAGCTGCTCTGCCCAGTAGATGATGGCGTCGCGGCGGTCGTTATAGCTGACGGCAAGCTGCAGGAACTTCCACACGCCCATCAGCGAAAGGTTGTGGATGTACTCGTGGCTGAGCAGCGGATTGCCCGACTGCAAGAGGAAGCGGTTGCCGTAGGTCACGTTGTTGCTCAGCTGCTGATAGCTGGGACGGCTCGTCTTGGCGGTGTAGCCGAGTTGCAGCTGTACCTTGCCAAGCTGCGTACTGACGGAAAGGCTTGGGAACAGGTTGCCGAATGAGCGGCTCTGCTCGTCAAGGTGCAGGCTGTTCTCCCAGTAGTCAAAGTCTACCCACTCGTAGCGCAGACCTGCCATGAGCTGGAAGCGGGCGATTTGACGGCTGTATTCCATAAACGGGGCTACGTGCGACTCCGTCAGCTTGGCAAACGAGGTCGGCACATATTGCTCGGGATTGATGTAGTCGTCATTGCGGCGGGTGTGGGTGTATTCCGCGCCAACGGTCAGGCCACCGCCCAGCAGCGGATAGTCCACCGTGAGCTTTGAGGCGAAAAGTTCGTTGCGCTCGTTGTTCTTGGAATTGACAACGTGGTCGTCCTTGCTGGCGCTCTCCTCGGTATAGACGGCATGGTCGCTCTCGCGGTCATACAGGTAATCGGCATTGAAGTCAATCTCTGCCTTGCCGAGCTTTCCATTGTAATAGGCGTTCAGCAGGTGGGCGGGACGATAGTCGACATCGGCACGCACGGTATTGTCAAGTTTATCAAAGTATTTGCCGTCAGCCGTTACATCGCTGTTGAGCGACACAATGGTCCTGTTACCGGGACGTAGGGTCAGCGTATAGCGCAGACCCACGGAGTTGTTGTCATCAAACTGGTAGTTGGCACCGACAGTGTTGCGCGAGGCTTGTCTCCTTGGGCGGTAGTCCTGCGCAAAGTTCTGCTGCCAGAGCGTATCGGTCTGCACGAGCGTGTTCGTGGTGCTAAGCCCGCGCACATTAGTAAGGTAGTAGTAGAATGTGCCGAACAAGTCAAGGCGGTTATGGCGGTAGTTCCAGTTCAGCTGCTCTATGAGGTCGGTGTTCTCCGACTGATAATAGCTGGAGCGGGCATCAAAGCCGAAGCCCTCGCCCTGCACCGCCTTTGTGCGTATCTTCACCACAGTCTTCACCGAGGCATCGTACTTTGCACCGGGGTTGGTGATAAGCTCTATGCTCTTGATGTCCTCCGCCTTCAGCTGGTCAAGCTCGGAGGCCTCACGCATCAGCCGCCCGTTGATGTAGATGAGCGGTGCGCCCTTGCCAAACACCTCGAAGCCGTCCTGCTTCTTCACGATGCCCGGCACGTGAGCCAGCACATCCTCGCCCGTGCCGAGCTTACCCAGCACCGTGCCCTCCACGTTGGTCTGTATGCCCTCGGCTGTCATGCGGTAGGCAGGCGTGTGTCCTTTCACCACCACCTCGCCCAGCATCTGCGTGTCAGGCTCCATCCGCACATCACCTACACTGCCCTGCCGTGCGTCTATATACCTTATTATATAGCCTACGCTCGATATTTTCAGCAGTCCGTCCTGTCGGTCGGTCTGGATAGAGAAGGTTCCGTCATCCTTCGTTACGACTCCCTGCACGAAGGCAGAGTCGGAACGGCTGAGCAGCACCACATTGGCAAATGCCATCGGCTGCGCCTGTTCATCAACGATGCGCCCGCTAATGGTCTGCGCCTTTGCCAATATAGCAGTGAAAAGACACAAAATAATAAGAATGCTTTTCCTCATAAATAATACTACCTTAATAGTGAATATAAGCTCACAAGACTTTATCAGAACATCTGGCTGACGCGATGGATGCCAGCCACCAGCGCGTCGACTTCCTCTTTCGTGTTATACAGGGCGAAGGAGGCGCGCACCGTTCCGCTAATGCCCAGACGGGCCATGAGGGGTTGCGCACAATGGTGGCCCGTGCGGACGGCAATGCCCAAGCGGTCTAACAACGTACCCATGTCCAGATGGTGGATGTCGCCCACGAGGAACGAGACGACAGCATCCTTGTGCTCGGCCTCTCCGAAGATGCGCATACCGTCGATAGTCCGCAGCTGCTCCATACAGTAGCGGGTCAGCTCCTGCTCATGAGCCTCGATGGCGTCAAGTCCTATGGACTGTATATAGTCGATGGCAGTGGCCAAGCCGTGGGTCGCCACATAGTCAGGCGTGCCAGCCTCGAACTTAAAGGGCAGTCGCTCGAAGGTCGTCTTTTCCCACGACACCTTGTCTATCATCTCGCCACCGCCCTGATAAGGAGGCAGCTTCTCCAGCCACTCTTCCTTGCCGTAGAGTACGCCGATGCCCGTCGGCCCGTACATCTTGTGACCGCTGAACGCCAAGAAATCGCAACCGAGCTGCTGCACGTCGAGCGGTATGTGGGGCGCACTCTGGGCAGCATCCACCAGTACAGGGATGCCGCGGGCGTGGGCCATCTCGACAATTTGCCGCACATCGTTGACGGTGCCCAGCACGTTGCTCACATGAGTAATGCTGACCAGCTTCGTCTTCTCCGTCAGGAACGTGGCGATGGTGTCGCTGTCAACCAGACAGCCATCGTCGGTGATGGGCAGATGCCTGACCACAATGCCACGGCTCTGAGCCTGCAACTGCCACGGCACAATGTTTGAGTGGTGCTCCATGTCGCTGACCAGCACCTCGTCGCCCGCCGTCATCTGCGACCCGCAGAACGACGAGGCAACCAGATTGATGGCCTCCGTCGTGCCGCGCGTAAAGACTATTTCCTCCGTCTTACGGGCGTTGATAAACTGGCGCACCTTTTCACGGGCAGCCTCATGCAGGTCGGTAGCCTGCTGCGAAAGATAGTGTACCCCCCGATGCACATTGGCATTCACGTTGAGATACTCCTCGCGCATGGCATCGAGCACGCAGAGCGGCTTCTGTGTGGTGGCCGCATTATCCAAGTAGACCAGTGGCCGTCCGTAGACTTCACGCTGCAAAATGGGGAAGTCGGCACGGAGCTTGTTTACGTCATACATCATCACTTACACAATTTACATCCCTCACACTTATTCAGTTCGCCGCGGAACCGCTTCTCCACCAAGTAGTGCAAGCGGTCGCGCAGAGGCTCCAGCTCCATGCGGTTGACCACCTCGTTGATAAAGGCACTCTGCAACAGCAGTCGAGCCTCCTTCAGCGAGATGCCCCGCTGCTGCATATAGAACAGGGCAGCATCGTTCAGCTGTCCCACCGTCGAGCCGTGGGCGCACTTCACGTCGTCGGCGTAGATTTCCAGCATCGGCTGGGTGTACATCCGTGCCTGCTTGGTGGCCGTCAGGTTCTGGTTGGTCATCTGCGATGCCGTCTGCTGCGCACCCTTCTTTACCAGCACGCGACCCGCAAAGGCACCCGTGGCCTCATCGTCCAGCACGTACTTGTATAGTTCATTCGATGTGCAGTGAGGCACGTGGTGCGTTATCAGCGTATTGTTGTCCACGTGCTGCCGCTTGTCGGCTATCACGCACCCATTGCACGAGCACTCCGCGCCCTCGCCCACCAAGTCGAGGTTCAGCTTGTTGCGCGTCACACCGTTGTGCAGCGTGATGACGTTATGGTTTACACGGCTGTTAGCCTGCTGCTCAATGTAAACGTTGCTCACCCGTGTGTTCTTGTTGTGCGTCTCCTCCAGACAGTACAAGTCCAGCTTCGCGTTCTCGCCCACGTAAGCCTCAATCACCTGCGTGGCCAGGAAGTGACGGTCATCGGCAGTGTGGTCGCAGAAGAGGAACTTCACCTCTGCGCCCTCCTCGACGAGCAACAGCACGCGGCGGTTGACCATCAGGTCAACGTCGGAACGCAGGATGTTGATGACCTGTATGGCGCGGTCGACCACCACGCCCCGTGGCACGTAAACGTAAAGCCCGTCCTGCACCAGCATCGTGTTCAGGTCGGTCACGGCATCGTCGTCCTTGGCTGCCAGTCGGTTGTAGTATTCCGTCGTGGCCAGCTCCTTCAGCGAGCCCAGCACCACTCCCTCGGGCAGGTGTCCCTTGGGCTGTGCCTTCTCGTAGAGGGCATCGTTCACCACGAAATAGAGCGAGGTAGACAGGTTAGGCACGTCGCAGCGGAAGGCATCGTAGGGGTTGACGGGAATTTCCAGCCGGTTCAGGTTCAGTCCGTAGTCAGGCTCAAACAGCTTTGCCACGTCCGTGTACTTATAGCGCTCCACCTTGCGCGAGGGGAAGCCCGCTTTCCTGAACCGCTCAAAGGCTGCGTCGCGCTGGGCGTTGAGCACCTGCGACGAGTGGTCGCAGAGTATGTTCCGCGCCTGCTCGTACAGCTCTATGTATTGTTTCTCACTGCTCATTGACTTCTGCTTTTATCCAGTCGTAACCACGCTCCTGAATCTCCTTGGCCAGCTCCGGGCCTGCCGTCTTGACTATTTGCCCTTTGTACAGCACGTGTACCACGTCGGGGCGTATCATCTCCAGCAGCCTGTCGTAGTGGGTAATGACGATGCAGCTGGTCTCTGCCGTCTTCAGCTTGTTCACGCCCTCGGCCACGATGCGCATGGCGTCCACGTCAAGCCCCGAGTCCGTCTCGTCCAGAATCGACAGCTTCGGCTCCAGCATGGCCATCTGGAATATCTCGTTGCGCTTCTTCTCGCCACCGCTAAATCCCTCGTTCACGCTGCGACCCGCCAGCTTGTTGTCCAGCTCCACAATCTTCTGCTTCTCGCGCATCAGCTTGATAAAGTCGCCAGCCTTCAGTTCGGGCAGCCCCATGTACTTACGCTTCTCGTTGATGGCGGCCTTCATGAAGTTCGTCATCGATACGCCGGGAATTTCCACTGGGTACTGGAACGACAGGAACAACCCTTCGTGTGCCCTGTCCTCGGGCTTCATCTCCAGCAGGTTCTTGCCGTTAAACCAAGCCTCGCCCTCCGTTACCTCGTAGAGTGGATTGCCCACAAGCACGGCTGACAGCGTTGACTTCCCCGACCCGTTGGGGCCCATGATGGCGTGAGTCTCACCGTCCCTGATGGTCAGGTCGATACCCCTCAGTATCTCCTTGTCGCCAATTCTGGCATGTAAGTTTCTTACTTCTAACATCTTTCTATGATTAAACTGCTTGCAAAATTACACATTTTCACTGAGAAAGCAAAAAAAGAGCACTAAGAAATGCGCTCCGATACGGGTGGTTTCCGTGAAAGAACCGACCCTACCCCTGGAAAGAACGGTTCAAACTCAGAGAAAGAACGGCTCAAACTCAGGGAAAGAACGGTTCTTTCCCAGAGAGGGAAAAGGTGGTTCAGAAATCGAGGGTAAGCTGGCCGTCGCCTAACAGGTTGTACGACCGCCGATGATAGGGGGTGATGCCATACTGGCGAATAGCCTCGCGGTGCTTCCGGGTGGGATAGCCCTTGTTGCTCAGCCAGTCGTACTGCGGGTACTCCTCGGCCAGACGGTTCATATAGTCGTCACGATACGTCTTGGCCAGTACAGAGGCAGCGGCTATGGAAAGATACTTGCCGTCGCCCTTGACAATGGTGGTGTGGGGAAGCACCTCGCCCTGCCCTCCTCCAGACTGGGCAGGCTCACGATACGGCTTAAAACGGTTGCCGTCGACGATGATGGCCTCTGGGCGCACCGCCAACTGGTCGAGGGCGCGGTGCATGGCCAGAATGGAGGCGTTGAGGATGTTGATACGGTCAATCTCCTCGGGTGTGACGATGCCCACGGCCCACGCCACGGCATCGCGCTCAATGCTCTCGCGCAACTGGTAGCGGCGGCGCTCGGTGAGCTGCTTCGAATCGTTCAGCAGCGGGTGCTGGTAGTCGGGTGGCAGGATGACGGCAGCTGCATAGACACTGCCCGCCAGACAGCCACGGCCTGCCTCGTCGCAGCCCGCCTCGACCATTCCTTCGTAATAATGACTTGCAAGCATTTTCTGTTGAGAAGTGAGTGTTTTAATTGCCATTCGGCGTGCAAAGATACTGATTTTCATCAAAATCACGCCACGCAGTGATGACATTTTTCCGTTTTATACATCTTATTAATAAAAAGTATATACTTGACATAAACTATGAACGCAAAACAATTAGAACTCATTGCCGAGCAGAACCGCAAGCGGCTCGTCGAGGTAGTGTATGCCGCCAAGGCAGGTCACATTGGCGGCGACTTGTCGTGTTTGAACGTGATGACGGCACTCTATTTTGAAGTGATGAAGAACATCGACCCGGCTCAGCCGAAGGCGCCCGAGCGCGACCGCTTCGTGTTGTCGAAGGGTCACTGCGTGGAAGCTCTCTACGTGACGCTGGAGGCCAAGGGTTTTCTGCAGCCGGAGGTGCTGGACACCTTGGGCAAGTTCGGCAGCATACTGAGCGGCCACCCCACCATCGAGGTGCCGGGCATTGAGGTAAACAGCGGTGCCTTGGGCCACGGACTGGGCATTGGCGTAGGCATGGCCATTGCCGCTAAGATGGACAAAAAGCCGTATCGCACCTACGTCATGATGGGCGACGGCGAGCAGGGCGAAGGCTCTATCTACGAGGCTGCTATGGCGGCCAACTGTTATCACTTGGATAACCTTGTGGCCATCATCGACCGTAACCACCTGCAAATCAGTGGCAACACGGAGGACGTGATGCCCATCGACTCCGTGCGCGAGCGCTGGACGGCCTTCGGATGGGACGTTATCGAGCTGAACGGCGACTCGATGGAGGACATCCTGCGTGCCTTCGGCAGCATAGACTACCAGAACCAGAAGCCTCACCTGCTGGTGAGCAACACCACCAAGGGGCGCGGCGTGTCGTTCATGGAGGGCATTGCCAAGTGGCACCACGGGGTGCTGAACGAGGAGCAGTGCAAGGCTGCCGTTGCCGAGATAGAGGAGCGCATCGCCTCGCTCCGATAAATTGTAATGTTGTAACTTGTCAAATTGTAAACATAAGAAGATGATTGCTTGTAGAAAACAGTTTACCGACACGCTGCTCGAACTGGCACGTGAGGACAAAGACATTATTGCAGTGACCACCGATGCGCGTGGCTCAGTGACACTGGGCGACTACGCTGCGGCGCTGCCCGAACAGTTTGTAGAGTGCGGCATTGCCGAGCAGGATGCCGTGGGCATATCAGCCGGACTGGCCCATTCGGGCAAGAAGGTGTTCTGCTGCGGGCCTGCCTGCTTCTATGTGGCTCGCTCGCTGGAGCAGGTGAAGGTCGACCTCGCCTATTCCGAGAATCCCGTCACCATTCTGGGCGTATCGGGCGGTGTAGCCTATGGCGCACTGGGTGCCACCCACCACTCGCTGCACGACATTGCAGCCCTGCGCACCTTCCCCGGCATGACGGTCTGTCTGCCCTCCGACTGGCGCGTAACGAAAAAACTGGTCAAGTTCTTAGTCGACTACGACAAGCCGTGCTACGTCCGCGTAGGCCGTGCTGCCGTGCCTGATGTCTATGCCGACGACGACTTCCACTTCGAGGTAGGCAAGGCTATCCAGATTTTAGACGGTACCGACGTGACTATCGTGGCCACGGGCGAGACCGTCTATCATGCTTGGCAGGCTGGTCTGCAACTGAAAGAGCAGGGCGTATCGGCCCGCGTGCTCGACTGCTCATGGCTGAAGCCGTTCGACACGGAGGCCATTTTGAAAGCTGCCCGCGAGACGGGGCGCATCGTCACCGTCGAGGAGCACTCGCAGTTCGGCGGACTGGGAGCTATGGTCTGCGAGACCATCTCTGAAGCCCCCGTGCCCGTCCGCATCCTCGGTATTCCCGACGAGAACGTCGTTCACGGCACCAACGCAGAGATTTTCCATCATTATGGCCTTGATGCCGAGGGTATCGTGAAGGCTGTACTTTCATTTAAATAACAGCTTATGGCACAGAGAATCATCGCTATTGACCAGAGTACCTCGTCGACAAAAGCCTTGTTGTTTGACGAGCAGTGTCGCGTGCTGGCACGCACCAGTGTCGACCACCATCAGTATTACCCACAGACAGGATGGGTGGAGCACGATGTAGAGGAAATCTATAATAATATGGTGGAGGCCATCCGCCAGTTGCCTACTGCCGAGGCTGCCACCTACTCCCTCGCCATCACCAACCAGCGCGAGACGGTCGTGGTGTGGAACAAGCTGACGGGACGGCCCATTGCCAACGCCGTGGTGTGGCAGGATACCCGTGGTGCCGAGCTGTGCCGTCTGCTGCGCTCGCAGGGCTACGCCAAGCGGGTGTTCGACAAGAGCGGACTGCTCATCGACCCTAACTTCTCGGCAACAGGCGTGAAGTGGCTGCTCGACAACGTTGAGGGTGCCCGCGACGCTGCCAACCGTGGGGAACTGCTCATGGGTACCATCGAGACGTGGCTCATTTGGAAACTGACAGGCGGTCAGGTACACGCTACCGACTACACCAACGCCTCGCGCACCATGCTGTTCAATATCCGCACCATGCAGTGGGACGACGACCTGCTTCAGCTGTTCGACATCCCGCGTTCTGTGCTTCCCGAGCTATACCCCTGCGACGCTGTCTATGGCGAGACCACCGTGGAGGGCGTCTTCTCCGAGCCTATCCAGATAGCTGGCGTGCTGGGCGACTCGCACGGCGCACTGGTCGGACAGATGTGCTTCGCCAAAGGCTCCGGCAAGGTGACCTACGGCACTGGCTCCAGCGTGATGGTGAACATTGGTGAGGAGCCAAAGCCGGCTCCCGAGGGACTGGTGACCAGCGTGGGCTTCTCTGCCTTCGGCAAGACCTACTACGGTTTCGAGGGCAACATCTACAGCACGGGAGCCACACTGAAATGGCTGGCTGACCAGATGCAGATGGTGGGACATCCCGCCGACATGGAGGCACTGGCTACGACGGTGCCCGACAACGGCGGTGTCTACATCGTGCCTGCCTTCGCAGGACTGGGGGCTCCGTGGTGGAAGAGTGACGTGAAGGGTGCCGTGTTCGGCCTGACCTTCGCCACGACAAAGGCCCACCTGCTGCGTGCCGCCCTCGAGTCTATCGCCTACCAGATAAAAGACCTGATTGACGTGATGGCTCGTGCCACAGGTGGCCGACTGAGCGAAATATGCGCCGACGGCGGGCCAACGAAGAACAAGTTCCTGATGCAATTCCAGGCCGACTTGCTCGACACACCCGTTGTCTGCACCGAGGTGGACGATGCCTCGGCACTGGGTGCTGCCATCATGAATGGTTTTGCCCGTGGCCTGTGGAAAAGCTTCGACGAGGTAACCACCCTGCGTAAGGTAACACAGGTTATCCAGCCACAGCCCAACCCACAGAAGTCCTCCCTCTATCAGGGATGGCGCAATGCGGTGAACCAGCTGATTAAGTAACTTAATAACTAAAGACTAAGCAAATATGAGAAACGGAAAGACTTGTTTTGGCGTAATTATTGGAACACGCGCCTATTTTAACTCAGAGCTGGCCAAGGATGTGCGCAAGCAACTGCTGAAGACACTGGACGAGGGCGGCTACGAGTACGTCATCCTGCCTGAGGACGCTACGCCCACGGGCAGCAGTAGCATTGAAACCCGCGAAGACGGACTGAAGGTATCTAAACAGTTCCGTGAGCACCGTGACGAGATTGACGGTATCATCGTGTCACTGCCCAACTTCGGCTTTGAGATTGGCATCATCAACGCCATCAGCGATGCCGACCTGCAGGTGCCTGTCATGGTGCAGGCCTGCGACGACGAGAACGACAAGGTTGACCTTGACTCGCGCCGTGATGCCTTCTGCGGTAAGATTTCGGTTTGCAACAACCTTTACCAGTATGGCATTCCCTTTACGGACACGACCCTGCACACCTACAGCATCTATGACCCACTGCTTAAGAAGGACATTGACCGCTTTGCTGCTATCTGCCGCGTAGTCAACGGACTGCGCCACTGCCGCATTGGTCAGATAGGTACGCGCCCATTGGGCTTCAACACTTGCCGCGCTTCGGAGAAGCTGTTACAGCGTTCGGGCATTACCGTCGTACCTGCCGACCTGAGCGAGATTCTGTTCGCCGCCCAGAAGATTTCAGACGACGACCCGAAGTTCATCGAGATGTGCAACCGCACTTGCAACTACGCCCAAGTGCCCGACAACTACAAGGAGAAACTGGGCTTGCAGGCTAAGTTCAGCGTAGCCGTTGAAAACTGGATTGAGCAGAACGACGTGCAGGCCGTCGCCATCCAGTGCTGGGACTCGCTGGAGCAGAACTACGGCTGTGCGCCCTGCGTAACGATGTCGATGCTTTCAGACAAGCTGATACCTGCAGCCTGTGAGACCGACATTGCCGGTGCTGTGTCGATGTACGCCCTGACGCTGGCCTCGGGCAAGGCTTCTGCCCTGCTCGACTGGAACAACAACTTTGCCGAGGACCGTAACAAGTGCGTATGCACGCACTGTGGCAACTACGCCAAGTCATTCGTGGGCAACGACAACCTGAAGTTAGGCCCGTTAGGTGTGTTGGGCAGGACGCTGGGCAAGATTAACACCTTCGGTGCCGTCTACGCCAAGGTGAGCGAAGGCCCCTTCACCTTCTTCCGTATCTCTACCGACGACCCCTTAGGCACCATCAAGGCATACGTGGGCAAGGGCGAGATAACCGACGACCCATACGGAATGGACGGCTGCATCGCCGTGACGAAGGTGGACAACCTGCAGGGACTGATGAAGTACATCTGCAAGAACGGCTTCGAGCACCACGTAGCCATGTGCCGCACTGATGTCGTTGACATCCTGAACGAGGCTATCGAGACTTACCTCGGCTGGAACCTCCACGTTCACGAGTAAACGTCAGTTCTCCCCGTCAATCTTTTCTATACCGAGAAGGCAATACAGACTTTGCGCTGTATTGCCTTTTTGTTTTATACGTTATCTTCTCGCCCAAAAGAGACAGCGAAATTTGGCAGTTCTATAGAAAAAGCGTATCTTTGTCAGCAAAATAACTAATAACTAAATCGTAAAAGCAATGAAAAGACATTTCTTAACAGGCCTTGCGGCCCTGCTAACAACTGCGACTATGACTGCACAACCGAAACTTAGAGCTGACAACATCGACGAGGTGGTGAAGGCTATGACACTGGAGGAGAAGGCCCAGCTGCTGGTGGGCGGAGGTAACGATGCTTTTGTCGGCTCGGGTGCCATGCTGGGCCATCAGAAGAAGCTGGTGGCTGGTGCTGCCGGTACGACGGTGGCCATTGAGCGACTGGGCATTCCAGCCACCGTGGTGGCCGACGGCCCTGCGGGCGTACACATCGATGCCCACCGCGACGGCACGAAACAGACATTCTATGCCACGGGATTCCCCATCGGTACGTGTCTGGCCTCAACATGGAACACCCAGTTGGTGGAGGAGGTAGGCCGTGCTATCGGCAACGAAACGCTGGAGTATGGCGTTGACGTCATTCTGGGCCCGGGCATGAACTTGCACCGCAATCCGTTGTGTGGCCGTAACTTTGAATACTACTCGGAAGACCCTGTCGTGACGGGCCTCATCGGGGCTGCCGTCATCAAGGGCATCCAGAGCCAAGGTGTAGGCGTATCGGCCAAGCATTTTGCCGTCAACTCACAGGAGACAGCCCGCACGAAGGTAGACGAGCGACTGAGCCAGCGTGCCCTGCGTGAACTTTACCTGAAAGGCTTTGAGACGGCTGTGCGACGCTCAGCACCGTGGACGCTCATGTCGTCGTATAACATCATTAACGGGGTGTATGCCCAAGGCAACAAGGACTTGCTGACCACCATCCTGCGCGACGAGTGGGGCTATCAGGGCATTGTGATGACCGACTGGATAGGCAAGCGAGAGAAGCTGCCCACCGAACAGGAAGTCACGGCAGGCAACGACCTGATGATGCCGGGCTATCCCGCCCAGGCCGAGGATATTGTACAGGCCGTGAAAGCTGGCAAGCTGGACATCAAGGATGTAGACCGCAACGTGCGCAATATGCTGGCATACATCGTGAAGACCCCACGCTTCAAGGGTTACAAGTTCTCTAACCAGCCCGACCTACAGGCTCACGCTGCCATTACCCGCCAGTCGTCCACCGAAGGCATGGTACTGCTGAAGAACACGGGCGTACTGCCTATCCGCAACCTGAAGACGGTGGCACTGTTTGGTGTCAACAGCTACGACTTCTTCTCTGGCGGACTGGGTTCTGGCTGTGTCAATGTGCCTTACGTGGTCGACATGGTGACGGGACTGAAGAACGTCGGGGTAAGCACCACTCCCCTGCTGACGGAGATTTATCAGAACTACGTGCGCTACGCCAGAGTTAAGCTGAAAGCCGACAAGAACCCTATGATGTGGTTCCTTGACCAAGGACAGCCCAAACTGGATGAGATTGAAATATCGGAGCGTTGCGTACAGCATGAGGTCAGAGAGGCTGATGCCGCTATCGTCACGATTGGCCGTCAGGCTGGTGAGGGCATGGACCGCAAGATTAACGGCGAGTTCAACCTGACCCAACAGGAACAAGATATGCTCTTCCGCGTCAGCGACCAGTTCCATGCTCAGGGCAAGCCTGTTATCGTTATCATCAACTCGGGTTCGGTCATGGAGACGGCTTCATGGCGCGACCGCGTAGATGCCATCTTGTGTGCTTGGCAACCCGGTGAGGAAGGCGGCAACTCGGTGGCCGATGTACTGACGGGCAAGGCCAACCCATCGGGCAAGCTCACCATGACGTGGCCCATTGCTGCTACCGACCATCCCTCAACACGCAACTATCCGCAAGACCTCGATATGTACAGCTACCGCGAGATGCAGGGCTGGGGCTCTGGCGTTCCCAACGAAGACTATGTAAATCACGAGGAGGACATCTACGTGGGTTATCGCTACTTCGACACGTTCCAGAAACAGGTAGCCTATCCTTTCGGTTTCGGACTGAGCTATACAACCTTCGGCTTTAGCCAGCCTAAAGTAAAGGTAAACGGCGATGCCGTCATCGTAACGGTAACAGTGAAGAACACGGGCAACGTCAGTGGCAAGGAAGTGGCCCAGGTGTATGTAACTGCTCCGAAGGGTGCTTTGCAAAAGCCTGTCCACGAGCTGAAAGCCTTTGCCAAGACACGAGAGCTACAGCCGGGCGAGAGCCAGACACTCACCATGACCATCCAGCCACGCGACCTTGCTTCTTTCGACGAGGAACACTCGCAGTGGCTGGCCGAAGCAGGCACCTATACCTTTGCCATTGGTTCGTCGAGCCGCGACATCAAGGTTACCGCTACGGCCAAGCTGACGGAATACACCGAGCAGGTACACAACGCCATGGCACCCCAACACGCCCTGAACCTCCTCAAGCAATAAGACGAGCAACATGAAACGACACTTATTATCACTATTCATTAGCCTTGTTGCCCTCACCGCTACGGCTGAGGACGGCCACCAGTTGTGGCTGCGCTACCAGCTCGTGAACCAAGCCAAGGTAACGTGCAACCGCCAGTCGCCTACCATCGACATTGCCCGTCAGGAGCTACAGACTTACTATCAGGGAGGCGACATCACCATGACCATCGACCCCACCATGCCCGACGATGACGGCTACCGCATCAGCGGAAACACCATTACCGCCCGCCACGATGCCGGACTGCTCTATGGAGCCTATGCGCTGTTGCGTGGAGAGTCGAAGGAGTCGCATCCCGCCTTTGCCCTGCGCCTGCTGAACCACTGGGACAACTTGGACGGCTCCATCGAGCGAGGCTATGCCGGTAAGAGCATCTTCTGGAACGAGAAGTTAGAAATCGAGAACGAGGAGCTAATCAAGGAGTATGCCCGCGCCAACGCTTCCATCGGCATCAACGGCTCGGTGCTGAACAACGTCAATGCCTCGCCCAAGATGCTGACCACGCCTTACCTGAAAAAGGTGAAGAAGCTGGCCGACATCCTGCGTCCTTACCATATCAAGGTGTATCTTAGCATCAACTTCGCCACGCCAATGGCCCTGAAACAGACTACGACGGCTGACCCGCTGGATAAGACCGTGGCTCGCTGGTGGCAACGCAAGGCCAAGGAGATTTACAAGCTGATACCCGACTTCGGGGGCTTCTTGGTGAAGGCCAACAGCGAGGGACAGCCCGGCCCCGGCGACTTTGGACGTTCCCATGCCGACGGAGCCAATATGCTGGCCGACGCACTGAAGCCCTACGGCGGCATCATCATGTGGCGCTGCTTCGTCTACGGTGCCAACCATAAGGGCGAAGACCGTGTCAAGCAGGCCGTTTCGGAATTTAAGCCACTGGACGGTCAGTTCCGCGACAACGTTATCCTGCAGACCAAGAACGGCCCGCTCGACTTCCAGCCCCGCGAACCGTACAGCCCCATATTCGACCAAATCAAGCAGACCCCCAACATGGTGGAGCTGCAGATTACACAGGAATATTTGGGCCAGTCGCGCCATCTGGTCTATCTTGCCCCCATGTGGAGTGAGTTCTTCTCCTTCGTCAAGCCCAACCAGCTAAAGGGCATTGCCGGTGTGGCCAACATTGGCAAAGACCGCAACTGGTGCGGCCACCACTTCTCACAGGCCAACTGGTATGCCTTCGGACGGCTGGCATGGAACCCAGAGCTGTCGTCCGAGAAGATTGCCGTTGAGTGGCTGAGGCAGACATTTAGCACCAACGAAAACTGTATTCAGGAGATGTTAGCCATGATGATGACAAGCCATGAGGCTTGTGTGAAGTATATGATGCCGTTAGGCTTGCACCATATCTTTAAGTTTGACCACCACTACGGCCCTGAGCCTGATGGCTTCAAGGCTGACTATCCCTTGGAGTGGTGCCCTGTGTATTACCATCAGGCCAACAAGAATGGCGTGGGTTTCGACCGCTCAAGCAAAGGCACGGATGCCGTCAGCCAATACAAGGAAGAGTATGCCCGCCTGTACGACAACATCGAGACCTGTCCTGAAAACCTGCTGCTGTGGTTCCACCACGTGCCTTGGGACTATCAGATGAAAGACGGCTCTACCCTGTGGCAGTCACTACAAGCAGAATACAACGAGGGCGTACTGATGGCAGAGTCCATGCAGATACTATGGCGCTACCGCCTGCGGAATTTCATTGACGAACAGCGCTGGCGCGAGGTGGACGAAAGATTGGAAGAACAGGTGCAGAACGCCCGCGAGTGGCGTGACGTCTGCCTCGGCTACTTCGGTCAGTTCGCCAATGCCCAGTAAATATCTATAGCACGAATATGAATATCATAATCATAGGGGCAACCTCTGGAATAGGCAAGGCACTTTACGAGCATTATGCCAACCAGAACCATCGAGTGGCGATTATAGGAAGGCGAACACACCTTTTAGAGCAACTTCGCCAAGTCCACCCTTCCAACACCATCATAGCAACGGCTGACGTTACAAACCAACAGGAAATAGCGCAGGCTATAAAGTCTCTTCAGCAGCAACTTGGCCAAGTGGATATGTCTATTGTATGTTCAGGTACAGGCGAAATCAACCAGTCGTTAGATTATGCCATAGAGCGTTCAACGATTGATACCAACGTTACAGGATGGACATTTGTGGTCAGTATGCTTTATTCCATGTTTGAGGAACAAAAGCATGGCCATTTGGTTGCTATTACATCAGCTGGAGGGTTGCGAGGGGAACCCGCTGCGCCAGCATACAGTGCTACAAAGGCTTATCAGATTAACTACATGGAGGCGCTGCGCAAGAAAGCCTTTAAGGGTGGTGGGCAGATACTTGTCACTGACATTCGCCCGGGACTTGTCGATACGGCAATGGCAAAAGGCGAAGGACTGTTCTGGGTAATGCCTGTTGAAAAGGTCGCCAACCAAATAGCCACCGCTATCCGTAAACGAAAGTCAAAAGCATACGTCACCAAGCGCTGGCACGTCTTGGCCGTTATCAATAAAATGCTTCCTTACTGTCTATACAAAAGAATATAATGATACGCACTACACTACTGACATTGCTACTTAGCATAGCCCTGACATCGCAGGCACAGAATGACTTGTTTATACTGGGCGGTGAGTTGAGTAACTCGGCAGCCACCTCGGTTGCTGACATTGACGAGGTGATGCCCCGCATGAAGGCCTTGGGACTGAACACCGTATTGGTGCCCGCCTACTGGGAATTTCTGGAGCCTACAGAAGGGCAGTATGACTTCACACTTATCGACCGCACCATCCAACGGGCACGGGAACAGCAGCTGAAGGTCGTGTTCCTGTGGTTCGGAGCGTGGAAGAACTCGATGTCGTGCTATGCGCCACTGTGGTTTAAGCAAGACACGAAGCGGTTTCCGAGGACTCGCACGACTGAGGGCAAGCCGCTGGAGATAGCCAGTTGTTTCTCGGAAGAAGTGTTCAAGGCTGACAATCGTGCCTTTGGTGCCCTGATGAAACACATCAGCGAGGTGGGCAGTGACGTAGTGACAATGGTGCAGGTAGAAAATGAAATCGGTATGCTGGAGTCGGCACGCGACCACTCGCCACTGGCAGAGAAAGCATACGACACGGCTATCCCGCGGTCGCTCTACAAGACGTTGCACATCAGCCGCCCCACCACGTGGCGACAACTGTTTGGCAACGACATTTATGGTGAGGAGAAATTCATGGCCTACCACTATGCCAAGTACGTAGGCCGACTGTGCGAAACGGCTCGCCAGTACACGCAGATGCCCCTCTACGTCAATGCCGCTATGAACAGTCGGGGCCGAAAGCCCGGCCAATATCCGTCGGCTGGTCCGCTGGCCCACCTCATTGACTTCTGGCACGCTGGTGCTCCGCAGCTGCTCTGTCTGGCTCCCGATATTTACGATACGGGATTCAAGTCATGGGCCAGCCAGTACGCACTGAAGAACAACCGCCTGTTCATACCCGAAAGCCGCTGTTGCGAGAACAGTGGCGCCCGTGCGCTATATGCTTTTGGTGAGCACAACGCCCTCGGCTTCTCACCCTTCGCCATCGACCAAGCATCACCCCGCGAGACGGAGAGCGTCACTCATGCCTACGACATCCTGCGGCAGTTGCAGCAGTTGCTCTATGCGCCCAACCACCATTGGGGCTTGCTCTTTGACGAACAAGACCGTGAGCGCATTATCAACATCAAGCAAGAGCGGACGGTCATTACCTGTCGCCACTACTTCACCCTGCCGTGGGACCCACGTGCCACCGACGGCTCGACATGGCCTGAAGGTGGTGCCATCCTGATGAAACTGGCCAAGAACGAGTATCTGCTGGCGGGCACTGGCGTGGTGGTCAGCTTCGCATCAGAGTACGAACACAACCGACAGGAGCAAGCAACATTAGGCGAGGACGGATTTGCCACTCAGGGTACAGCAACAGCCAACCAACCATCGGCTCCCTTCAATGGCTCACGCATCGGCATTGCCTCTATTGATGAGGTTAGCATCGACCCATCAGGCCACCTCAACTACATTCGCCGCGACAACGGTGACCAAAGTCATCAGGGTCGTCATGCCCGTATTGCCTGTGGCGAGTGGAAAATCCTGCACATCCGACTATACGACTATTAACAAAAGTAACTCATTTATTTGTTATTTGCTTGATGTCGTTGAGCGTTATCATCCCCGTCACATTGATAATGCTCACCTCGTCATCCCTACATGAAAAGAGGATAAACTCACTCTTGCCCTTGTCTATCGACCTACCATAAATAACGGTCTGTCCTTCGTCATCATCAGTGAGCTTCATCAGAGTTGTATATCCCCCATTCTTGAAATGGCTACTATTGAAATAGCTGGTGGCTTCCGATTTTATTTCTGAAACAAGGGAGGGACGCTCGCAAGAGAGAATCTGCACACAGTCCAGCTTACCAATTATCTTACTGATGTCCTTGTTGCCGATATTCATATCTGGTACCATGCTCAGAAGAGCCTTTGATATATATACCGTAGACACACCCTTCACGTTATCGTACTTCTTGAATAAAGCACTCTGCGCAAACATGATATGACAGGCCATTGCCATAACCATTACCAATATTATCTTTTTCATATCTTCTGTACTTTTTATGTTTAGTCTGCTATTTCATTTATCTTGTCCAGCCCCCGATTCAGGTCGACAGAGAATTTCGTCAAGGCTCGCTGAGCCTCGATAGCAGCATCGCGAGGGTCGGAGAAGGTGTCCTGCATGGTTACAGGAGGTTCTTCCTGACGGCTATTAAGATACAAACCCAAGGACACCAGCAACAGCAGTGAAGCTGCCACACCGCCAATCCAACGCAAACTGATGCGACGGGCAACACGCACGGCTGTCTTCTCCACCATGTTCCACCCATCTATCTGTTGGGATAGTCTATCGCGCAAACGGCTCTCTGCCTCCTCGTCACCCTCGGGCATCGTTCCCATGCCGTTTAGAGCCACAAAAAATTCGCAGTCATCCATAAGGCTTGCATCAACATTGCCGCTCAAGAAGTAATCGCGCAGAAGACGCTCTTCCTCAACAGAGGTCATGCCCTCAAAATATTTCTCAGTCAGTACTTTTATTTCATTTGCATCCATAGCTCAATAATTGCTTTAATTGTTTTCTCACCGTAGTCCTTGCCCTGCACAGCAATGTGCGTACATTGGCTTCCGATAATCCTGTCAATTCTCGTATCTGCGAAGCACTTAGCCCTTCCATATCCCTCATCATCATCACCTGCCGCTGATTATCAGGTAATCTGAGCATCAGACCTTTCAGCTTCTCACCCATATCGATGGTCTCCGTCTGTCTGGATATATCCGTATCAGCAGCTTCTGCCACACTATCAGCTGGCTTGTCTACCTCATTGATGTGCCCCTGCCGCATACCATCATAATAGATGCGCCGCATAGTGGTCAGTGCGTAGCCGACGGATGAAATGTCTTCCGGCAAATCGTTGCGACGGGTCCAAAGGCGCAGGAATGTGTCTTGCACCAAATCCTCAGCAGCCTGCTGGTTGTTCGTAAGCCGCAATGCCACGCGATATAGCTGGTCGGTATGAGGAATAAACAACCGCTTGAATTGTGAGGCATCCATCTGTTATTCTGCTTGGGGTTGTGACTTTTTCCTCTTTGCCTTGCTTTTCTTATTATTCATGCCAAATATCTTCTGAATATCATCATTTGACAGTTTGCCCTTAAACCAGGCTATCGTACAGTCGTCGCCATCGATGCTCAACATGATGAGCTCACGAATAGTCTTACCCTTTGTTTTCATCATTATCCTTGCCTGTTCGTCATCGGTGTTGGCCATCAGGAGAGGCTCGTATTCATCATCCAGTTTTTGGGTCTCGCTGACGAACTTTTCCTTCACCTCTTTCGTACAGTCTTCGAGACTAAGGGTGCGTATGCTCTTTATCTTCTTGATTATCATCCTATCACTATCGCCCATATCCTTATCAGTGGCAACTATCCTTGCCAACATCATCAACAGGGGAGAAACGTGGGCATATTCTGCATTTTTCTCGTGACGAAATTCGTTCATCAGGCTTTTTACCGACTTTGCTGGTAAGGTCTGCACCGCCACGACTGCCATTGCCAAGAATATGATTATCTTCTTCATCTTCTAATTTGTCTTTTTGGTTGTTTAACATCTGTTCCTTAAAACACTTTCAATTTTATAAACGTCAGAAACAGGCAAAACGTTACAAACATTAGTGCGATTATAGGCAGAATTAGTGGCAAATTTACGTTGTTTTACCCAATAGTATCTATTTCCGTCTGCTCCAGTATCTCCTTCGGGGTGCTCCAGTATCTATTTACTATATAAACAGATACTAAAGCAGGTGGAAATAGATACTGGAGATACCCCAAAGAGATACTGGAAGCGGAAGCTGGCTATAAAGCTATTCTGAGGAGCCTTCAGTTGAACCGTCTGAAGGCTGCTTTTCATCTTGAAATTCTTTAATATATCCCTTTAAGAAAGTCTTTTCAGACCATTCTTTTCCTTCATTCTCAACTACAAAATTATCCACAACCCATTTCCCATCTTCGTAAATCAACAACAGGCGCGTTTTGCTTTCTGTGTCGCTGTCCTTAAACAACTTAATGACAACCGCTGCCGTTGCCTCATTGTCCGAACTCTTTTTGACGGCAACACGCTTTAATGAAGGAGCGTCACAGTCTTGGGCATTAATCCAGTGGTCATAACCTAAGAGAACCTCGCCGTCAGCGATGGCTTCTGCCTTGGAAAACAAATCCTGATATTCATTTGAGGTGTATTTCTTCTCTAATTTTTCCACTTCCCTATAATCCGTTTCCCCAAGAATCTCTTCATACATCTTTCGGACGGCAGCCTCAATATCCTTCTCGGTATAATCCTTACCAGATTTCACTTCCGCTTCATCGCTTTGCACCTCTACAATCGTCGAATCCATCGCAATATTCGGCTGCGCCCCACTCTTATCAGAGCCATTAAAAACCAATGCCCCAATAACAGCAAGCAACACTAAACAGCCAACAACATAAATCCAATACTTCTTCATATCCAGATATTTTTTTAACACTGCAAAGATACAGCTTTATTTCCACCCCTGCAAATTTATATGGTTGCAATTAAATATCAATTTATCACCTTTTGATGATTTTCCTTTCAAAACATTTGGGTAATATGCAAAAGATGATTACCTTTGCAGTGTCAAATTTAACAGAGTATATGGAATATACAGAAAAAGAAGATGAGCTGATACAAGCCATCAGAAATTACAGAAAGGCCTATCCAAACGGACAGAGAAACATGGAAATCTACATTATGGATTTGGTCTACGAGTTAATGGAACAAGACAACTAAATAGCCTCTCTCCTACGGAAAGGCACAAAAAACAAAACAATATGGCACAAATAGCAACAATGCAGCAAAAGGCAAACGTCAAGCAGGTTCTGGCAGACGTTTACGAAGAAGTGAACTGGGCATATCTCGCCAAAAACTACTTTGGCAAGTCTCGCTCATGGCTCTATCATAAGTTCAGCGGACGTAATAATGGCGTAGAGGATGACTTCAACGATATTGACCGTGACAAACTGAAATTTGCACTCAACGACATTGCCATGCGCCTAATGGCCACGGCAGACAAGCTCTAATTTGACCCAGCTAAATTTGACTCTACCCCGGTGCCTCTTAGCATCGGGGTATTTTAGATACAAAGAGAAATATAGTCGTAAACTATCAACGATATTTGGGCTATGAGGGATTCGGTTTCTTCAAACGAGAGGGTTGACTTGTTGCAGAACACGGCGATTGAATAGTGGCGGCCATCAGGGAGTATGACAAAGCCTGTGTCGTTGATGCCATTGACCGTGCCATCGGGCATAGTACCCCACGTGCCAGTCTTATGGCCGATACGAATACTCTTGTCGCGAGGCAACAAAGCTGGAAGACGGTTTTGACCAGTGGCGCAGTGCGTCAGCGTTTCCCTTAGCCACTCGTCTTGATAGGCAATCTCCACCAAACGGACAGCATCGCTGGGCGTGCTAAAGTTCTCTGTGGAGCGATTCTCATCGATGTGCATCTCATCCTCCGTCCAACGTATCTGCGTATGGCATAATCCTAACTTCTGCATTTCGGACTGTACACGGGCTATGCCTCCGAAAAGGGAGAAAAGAATATCGCAAGCATTATTATCGCTTTGGAGCAGGGAATAGCGCAAAAGGTCTTCCATCGTGAGACGAATATTGCCGTCGGGATGGGCATCACGCAAAGGGCTATAAGTGTTGGGCCGAAGCATCTCTTTAGTAACCAGTACAGTTGAATCAAGCGATATAGAGCCACCATGAATGGCATTGAGTACTACAACCGCTTGGTGGAGTTTAAACGTGCTCATCATCGGAAACGCTTTGTCGGCATTGGCCTGACAGACTATCTTTCCGTTGTAGCATACAGCTACGCCCACGTCAACCTTATTCATACTGAGCAGGCTATCTATCTTCTCTTGCAACTGGCTACAAGAGGGGTTCTTCTCCAATGTAGTTTGGTCAGTCGTGTACCAACAGAAAAACAACAAGCCTATATGCAGAAGCAGAAATACAGGCACACAATATCGGAACTTCTTGTGCCGTGTCTTGTGTCGCCACACGTTCATGCCGACCCATGCCCCAGCACTACCACCCATAAAGGCAAGCATGAGCAACGTAAATTCTGATATACGCCTCCACGACTTTTTCGCCTTCAACTTATCAATGCCGTAGACGATAAACGTAACAACACTAACAACAAGAAAATAGTATGTCAACACACTTGTCATGTTCATAGTTTTCCTTCTCTTTGGGGTACAAAAGAAGCGAAAATTTTTAAACTCTGCAAGAAAATGGCAGAATATTTTGCAGTTTTGAAGGTAAAATGAGTATCTTTGCATCGTCCTCATTTAGAAAAAATTATGAACCCAGTAGCTATCCGACTTCTCAACCAGCAACTAACAGCACCTCAGTTCAGCACGCCAGCAGAGGTGGTGAGCCACATGGGAGCTATGCAAGCTCAGGAGTATCGCATGATGCGCTGGGCAGTAGCCATGCGGACGTGCAAACCGTCGCACAAAGCATTCAAGGAGGCTTTTGACAAAGGAAAGATTATCCGTCTGCACCTGATGCGAGGTACATGGCAACTGGTTTCTGCCGAAGACTATTGGCCATTCCTTCAGCTTTGTGCGCCCAAGGCCATTGCTATCATCAAAGGCTGGATGAGTAGCAATAAGATTACCATTCCAGATGATGAACTGATAAAAGTAAGGAGGATTTTTGAACAGACAGCTGCCAACTATGGGAGTGCCACGAAAGAGGATTTTGCTTTGACGTTGGCAGAGAAAGGCCTGCAAATGGATGACCATCGCCTGTCGTACCATATCCGCATGGCAGAAATGTCAGGACTACTCTGTAGCGGTGAATTGCACCCGACAAAAACCACATACTCCCTCGCAGAAGAGAAAGTGAAAAAGCCAACCGAGATAGACCGAGATGAATCCCTGATGCGCTTTACTCGCAAATACTTTCAGAGCCGCCAGCCAGCCACGCTGGAGGATTTTGTCTGGTGGTCGGGCCTGACCGTGAGCGATTGCAAACGAGGCATCGAACTACTGGGCGACAGCATTCACAAGGAGACTTGGCAGGGCCGGGATTTCTACCTCACAGACGACTGCCGCACACGAGGTTTCCGACATGGAAAGATACTGCTGATACCTCCATACGACGAATACCTTATCGGCTATAAGAGCCGTGACATTGTTCTTCCGCCCGAACATCGTCATCGTGCCCACAACAACAGCGGCATCTTCCAACCCATCATTGCCCATGACGGAATCATCTGTGGCAACTGGTCGCCATTCAAGGATAAATGCAATGCAGAGTTCTTCAATGGCGAAACCACTTCTGACGCAATTCAAGATGCTTGGCAGACGTATGTTAGATATAAAAAGATATAGACAATGATAAATACACCAACAAGAACTTTTCTTCTTTTCCTGCTGACCGTTTTCGGTATCAACAGTTGCAAGGCTCAATCCAACAAATCTTTCGATAAGGGTTCGTTATATGAAACTGGCATGGAACTTGTTAGACTAACCGTAGATAAGGCCATGTCTAAGAATTACATAGGGTACTTAACAACCCACCCAGCAATTCTAAATACAACAGAGACCTTCGCTTCTGGAAACTATGATGCTCCAGTGCATGTCTATCAGATAGAACTATCGGATGATAAGATTATACAATATGTCTCAAACCACGGATTGATTGCCTCATTTGATTCTATTCCTGACAAGCTCAAACAGGAGATAATTAATAAGTTTATTCTGGGTATTCCTTCACTTATTGAAGGAATGACCAATGTTGAAAACCTTGCGGCATCATCGTTTCTTACAAGCCAACTGGTATCAGTCAATAAGGAGCTTACTCAAAACACTATTCTTTTATATGATTTCAAAGATGCCACACCAATAGCCGTTGTATTCTTAAAAGGTAAGAATAATACTTTTGTAGCCGTTTCTCAGCCATTGATTGGATTCGACTTGAAACAACTAAACGGCTTTATGCTGAATGACTTGCTACCTATCTCAGAAGACAATGACATTCTTAACCAGCATACTCCTTAACCTATTTCCTCGAACCTATAGTTCTCGGTGGTATTCTGCAGTATCTCAATAGGTTACATCGTTGAAAAAGAAAAAGCGGCAAGTAAAAAAGTCTCACTTGTCGCCTTTGGTCGGGATGAGGCGACTCGAACGCCCGACCCCTACGTCCCGAACGTAGTGCGC
>CAMWKZ010000009.1 GCA_947174945.1 uncultured Prevotellaceae bacterium
GTAGTCCCTAGGAGAGTCGAACTCCTCTTTAGAGAATGAAAATCTCTCGTCCTAACCGATAGACGAAGGGACCAACGCCTTTTTTAGCGGGTGCAAAGGTACGCTAAATTTTCCTTTTGACAAAATTTTATTGCGGAAAAATGTTGTTTTCACCGTTTTTTGTGTAATTTTGGAGCCATGTTAGTGAAAACGGAAGCCATTGTGCTGCACTCGTTCAAGTATGGTGAGAGCAAGCTGATAGTCGATATGTTCACGCGCGAGGCGGGTCGGCTGTCGTTTGTGGTGCCGCTGCCGAAGACGCCGAAGTCGCGCCTGAAGAAGCAGTATTTCCAGCCGATGACGCTGCTGGAGGTGGAGTGCGACCTGCGCCAGCAGGTGCAGTTGCAGCGGCTGAAGGATGCCCGGTTGTTGGCAGCCTACACGTCGATTCCCTTTTCACCCGAGAAGCTGGCGCTGTCGCTCTTCACGGCGGAGTTTCTCTATCACGCCCTGCGCTCCGAGCAGCAGAACGTAGCGCTGTTCTCCTACGTCAGCGACTCGATGCAGTGGCTTGACATGGCACGGTCGGGGTACGCTAACTTCCACCTGACGTTCCTGTTGAGGCTGTCTCGGTTCTTGGGTTTCTATCCTAATCTGGAGGGGTTTGCCGATGGCTATGTCTTCGACTTGCGTGCCGGATGCTTCTCTGCTCAGGTGCCCGTACACCATGACTTCCTGCAGCCGTCCGAGTCGCGGCTGGTCGGGGCGCTGATGCGTATGTGCTTTCCAACGATGCACCGCTATCGCTTCAGCCGTCATGAGCGCAACCGCATCGCAGAGGTTTTGCTGCAATATTACAGGTTGCACATCCCCCAGTTCCCAGAGCTTAAGAGCCTCGGCGTGCTGCAAGCGTTGTGGGCATAATGTCCGCCCGTTGTGCCGACAGGCTCCGCGCACCGTGCCGATAGGCTCTTTACGTTGTCCCGATAGGCTCGGGAAGGGGTAAGGAGCGGCTCCTTATGGGGTAAACAGCGGCTCGCGACGGGTATTGGAGCCGCTCGGTCTGGTACGGGAGCGCACGCCCTAATGGTTCAGAGCGGGCGGGCTTATGATTAAGGGCGGCCGCCCTTAATGATTGGAGCGGCCGCCCTACACCTCAAAATTATGGGAATTTGATGATGATGCGGTAGTGTCGGGACTGCGCAGCCTATAGCAGCTCGGGCAGCTGATAGAGCTTGACGCTGTTGGAACCCTTGATGAGGATGTAGCGATGCTGCGGTTGCTCGTGTGCGATAGCGGCCTTGACCTCCTCTATATCCTTGAACTTACGGAAGTTGCACTGCGTCGGCTCAAACTCTTCGCCTACGAGCCACACCTCGTTGAAGCCGGCCCCGTTGAGCTGGTCAACCACCCGCTGATGCTCTTCGGCGCTGACGTCGCCCAGCTCGCCCATCATGCCGAGGATGGCCATCTTGGGCGACACCTCCATCAGGCGGAAGTTGTCAATGGCCGCCTTCATCGACGTAGGGTTGGCGTTGTAGGCATCCACTATCAGCCGATTGGTCGGCGTCTCCGTCAGTTGCGAGCGGTTGTTGGTCGGCGTGTAGCTTTCCAGCGCCTTGTTGATAAGCTCAAACGGCACGTTGTTCACGTATCCAACGGTGATGGCCGCCAGCATGTTGTCCAGATTGTAGGCTCCAATCAGTCGGGTCTGCACCTCCATCCATTCGCTCTGGTAGCCCGCCTCGCTGTCTTGTTCGCGCCAGCGGAACCTGAGGAAGGGGGCGCACGACACCACCTCGCCACGAATCAGGATGTCGGGAGCGTCGCTCTGTCCGTAGTAATACACATCGGGCTGCCGTCCGTTGGCACACTTCTCGCCCAGCATCCGCATCAGGTGCTCGTTGTCGCGGTTGACGAAGAGGGGCAGTTCGTGGCTCATGAGATAGTCGTATAGCTCACCTTTCGTCCGACAGACCCCCTCGAACGAGCCGAAGCCCTGCAGGTGGGCACGCCCTACGTTGGTCACCAGTCCGCACGTAGGCTCGGCTGCCTCCACCAGCGTCTTGATGTCGCCGGGGTGCGAAGCCCCCATCTCCACCACGCCGATGTCGTGTTCCTCGGTCAGCCGAAACAGGGTCTTGGGCACGCCCACGTCGTTGTTGAAGTTGCCTTCCGTAGCCATGACGTTGTAGCACTCGGCCAGCACGGCCCGGACAAGCTCCTTCGTAGTCGTCTTGCCATTAGTGCCCGTGATGCCCACAACGGGTATGTCAAACTGGCGGCGGTGCTCACGGGCCAAGTCCTTATAGGTCTGCAGGCAGTCGTCCACCACCACGATGCGGCTGTCCGTCGACTCGCCCATCCCCTCCGTCTCGTCCACAATGGCATAGGCACAGCCCTTGTCCAGTGCCGCCTGCGCAAACTGGTTGCCATTGAACGAGGCACCCTTCAGTGCCAGAAAGATACTGCCCTCAGGGCAGTTGCGCGAGTCGGTCGTGATGCACGGATGCTGCTGATACAGCCGATAGAGTTCCTTGATGTCCATAATGGTCAAATTTTGATGCAAAGGTACAAAAAATTATTAATTGCCAGCGGTCAATTCTCATTTATTTCGTATCTTTGCCCCTGATATGGACTATACGCTCAACTGCAACGGACGGCTGCTCAGCCTCGAGGTGCCACAGGTGATGGGCATCCTAAACGTCACCCCCGACTCGTTCTATGCCGACAGCCGTCAGCAGACCGAGGCCGGGATTGCCGCTCGCACCCGTCAGCTCGTGGCCGAGGGGAGCACCATCATCGACGTGGGGGCCTGCTCCACGCGACCCGGTTCCACGCCCGCCACGGAGCAGGAGGAGATGGAGCGGCTGCGCCGGGCACTGCCCATCGTGCGCCGTGAAGCCCCCGGCGCAGTGGTCAGCATCGACACCTTTCGCCCCAGCGTGGCCCGCATGGCGGTCGAGGAGTACGGAGCCGACATCATCAACGATGTAGAGGGCCGCCCCGATATGTTCCGCATGGTCAGTCGCTTACGCGTACCTTATATATATATGTCGCGCAAGAGCACCGTCCGTGACGTGATGCTCGACTGTGCCGAGGCGGTCGACACGCTGCGCTCTATGGGTCAGCGCGACATCGTTATCGACCCGGGCTTTGGTTTCGGCAAGACGGTGGACGACAACTATCGGCTCATCCACCAGCTCGAGCGGCTGCAAGCCCTCAGGCTGCCCGTGCTTGTTGGCGTGTCGCGCAAGTCTATGCTCTGGCGACAACTGGAGTGTACGCCTCAGGAAGCCCTCAACGGCACCACCGTGCTCCACACCCTTGCCCTCATGAAGGGAGCCTCCATCCTGCGCGTCCACGATGTCCGCGAGGCCGTGGAGTGCGTTAAAATCGTCCAGAAAGCCTGTCAGTCGTAAGTTAAACAGCTTAATAGTAAATACGCTCATGTTGTTTTTTGAATTTGGAATCAAGGATATCATCGATATAGTGCTCGTAGGCGCGATGCTCTTCTACATCTACCGCCTGATGAAGGAATCGCGTTCGCTCAACGTCTTTATGGGCATCCTGATGTTCATCGTGCTGTGGGTCATTGTGTCGCAGGTGCTTCAGATGAAGATGCTGGGCTCCATCATGGACAAGGTACTGTCCGTCGGTGTCATCGGACTGGTCATCCTGTTTCAGGAGGACATACGCAAGTTTCTCTACAACTTGGGAGCCCATCAGCGCATTAGGTTCTTCAGCCACCTGTTCTCCAACGGCGACAAGAACCACGACCGCGAGGCGCTCAAGCAGCTCATCATGCCCATCGTCATGGCCTGTATGTGCATGAGCAAGAAGAAGGTGGGTGCCCTCATCGTCATCCAGCGCGTCACGCCGCTCGACGACATCGTGGCCACGGGCGAGCTGGTGGATGCCGACATCAACCAGCGGCTCATCGAAAACATCTTCTTCAAGAACTCGCCACTGCACGACGGGGCGATGGTCATAGCCAACCAGCGCATCAAGGCCGTGGGCTGCATCCTGCCCGTGTCGCACGACTTGGATATTCCCAAGGAGCTGGGACTGCGCCACCGCGCCGCCTTGGGCATCACCCACGAGAGCGACTGCATAGCCATCGTCGTCAGCGAAGAGACGGGCGGCATCAGCGTGGCCATACACAGCCAGTTCCAGCTGCGCCTGTCGGCTGAGAAGCTGGAGAGCATCCTGACGCAGGAAATCGTTAAATAAGCATAACAACTGCGTGGTTCAAAACCCTAAGTTCAAAGAATTTTGTACCTTTGCAGACACTGAATCTATAAACTAATCATTATATCGTAAAAACAAACTATGGATTTATTAAGTCAAATCGTTGCGCGCGCTAAGGCTAACAAGCAGCGCATCGTGCTCCCTGAGGCTGAGGAGGAGCGCACCCTGACGGCTGCCGACCGCGTACTGGCCGACGGCATTGCAGACATCATTCTGATTGGTAACCCCGAGAAGGTTCATGCTCTGGCCAAGGAGAAGGGGCTTACCAACATCGACAAAGCCACTCTTATCGACCCCGAGAACTATGAGCATAGTGAGGAAATGGCCGAGAAGCTGGCTGAAATCCGCAAGTCGAAGGGTATGACCATCGAACAGGCCCGTGAGCTGATAAAGAACCCGCTCTATCTGGGTTGCATGATTATCAAGACCGAAGGGGCTGACGGACAGATTAGCGGTGCGCTCTCGACCACGGGCGACACCCTGC
Source organism: uncultured Prevotellaceae bacterium (assembly GCA_947174945.1). Classification (GTDB taxonomy): domain Bacteria; phylum Bacteroidota; class Bacteroidia; order Bacteroidales; family Bacteroidaceae; genus Prevotella. The sequence continues at coordinate 4,715 of CAMWKZ010000009.1, forward strand.
GCCCTGCCCTGCAGATTATCAAGTGTGCCCCTGGCATCTCGTGTGTCAGCGGTGGTATGCTGCTCATCTCGAAGCAGAAGGAGTATGGCGAGAATGGTGTGCTGGTGATTGGCGACGTAGCCGTAACGCCCATGCCCGATGCCAACCAGCTCTCTCAGATTGCCGTCTGCACCGCTCAGACTGCCCGCGCAGTGGCTGGCTTTGCCGACCCGCGTGTGGCCATGCTGAGCTTCTCTACCAAGGGCTCTGCCAAGCATGAGGTGGTTGACAAGGTGATAGAGGCTACTCGGCTGGCCAAGGAACTGGACCCCAGCCTGAAGATTGACGGTGAGTTGCAGGCCGACGCAGCTCTGGTGCCCTCGGTAGGTGCCAAGAAAGCCCCGGGTTCTGACATTGCGGGCAAGGCCAACGTGCTTGTGTTCCCCAATTTGGAGGTTGGTAACATCGGCTATAAGCTCGTACAGCGTCTGGGCGACGCCATTGCCATCGGCCCCGTGCTGCAGGGTATTGCACGTCCCGTGAACGACCTCTCTCGTGGTTGCTCCGTTGAGGACATCTACTACATGGTAGCTATCACGGCCTGTCAGGCTATGGATGCAAAGAACAAATAACGGTTGAAGACGGTAAAAGACTATGAAGATATTAGTTCTGAATTGTGGTTCGTCCTCTATCAAGTACGCTCTGTACAATATGGACGACAAGACGGTGCTCACCAGCGGTGGTGCCGAGCGTGTGGGACTGGACGGTGCTTTCGTTAAGGTGAAGCTCGCCAACGGCGACAAGCGTCAGATTATGCACGACATTCCCGAGCATACCGAGGGTGTGAAGTTCATCTTCTCCCTGTTGACCGACCCTGAGATTGGCGTTATCAAATCGCTGGACGAGATTGATGCCGTGGGCCATCGCATGGTGCATGGCGGTGAGAAGTTCAACAAGTCGGTGGTACTGACTGATGAGGTGCTGAAGACCTTTGAGGAGTGCTCAGACTTGGCTCCCCTGCACAACCCTGCCAACCTGAAAGGTGTGAACGCTGTAAAGGAGCTGATGCCCGGCCTGCCTCAGGTGGGCGTGTTCGACACGGCTTTCCATCAGACCATGCCTGCCAAGGCTTATATGTATGCCATCCCCTATGAGCTGTACGAGAAGTACGGTGTGCGTCGCTATGGTTTCCACGGCACCAGCCACCGCTATGTGTCGGCTCGTGCGCTGGAGTTCCTCGGCATGAAGGCTGAAGGCACCCGCATGATTACCTGCCACATTGGTAACGGTGGCTCAGTGGCTGCCGTTGTTGACGGCAAGTGCGTAGACACCTCAATGGGTCTCACCCCGCTGGAGGGCCTCGTGATGGGTACCCGCTCGGGCGACATCGACGGCGGTGCCGTGACATTCCTTGAGAAGAAGCTCGGCTTGGATGCTGATGGTATGTCTAACCTGCTCAACAAGAAGAGCGGTGTGGCTGGCATCACTGGTGGCTCAAGCGATATGCGCGACGTGGAGAATGCCGCCAAGGCTGGCGAGCCTCGCGCCCTGCTGGCTCAAGATATGTACTTCTACCGCATCAAGAAGTACATCGGTGCCTACGCTGCCGCTATGGGCGGAGTAGACGTCATCGTGTTCACTGCCGGTGTTGGCGAGAACCAAATCTCCATGCGCTCATCCGTCTGCCAAGGCCTCGAGTTCCTCGGCGTCAAGTTTGACGAGACGAAGAACAACAAGCGCGGCGAGGAGTGCATCATCTCTGCCGACGATTCAAAGGTAAAGGTCGTCGTCATCCCCACCGACGAGGAACTGATGATTGCCACCGACACCATGAACTTGCTATAAGCACAGGCTTAATACAATACAAATAAACGTCCCGTAGGTTTTCCTACGGGACGTTTATTTTGTCATCTTGGACGTGATACAACACGGCGACCAGCGTCATAACATACACCCTCTACACATACTCGTGTAGTATGGTAATAACTACCAGTAGGTAAATATTTACCTTGCTGAGTGTTTCCATTATCCCAAGTAAAGTAAATAGTAGACCCTTGTATGTCGTATTTCCCAGTACCACGTTCACCATTAGATGTTCTTACGACACAAGTACCATCTTTATAAAGAAAGAGTTCTTGTTTGGTTTTCTCGTTTGATAGACTTGCATCAATAGTGAAAGAACATAACGAAATAACAGCTATAATTGATAATAACAACTTTCTCATTGTCTAAAATTATAGTGGATGATTAGAACTCACGTTAATAAATAGATTTTTTTGAATAAGTGGTTCCGTTATAGTAAAGTGAACGTCCATTGGAGTAAATAGTGATACACTCACCATTTCCAAACTTTAGAATATAGTTACCATTAGGGTCCATCTCAGAATTGAACTCAGCTTCTTTCATCTGATTGTTGATAACAATTCTTATCCATGTACTCTCAACCTTAATAAAGTTGTTGCCGTTGAAGAATATACCTGTGGGAACATTAATTCTTGTTGAAGAGGCCTCAGCTATTGTACAGGTGATTGATTCTGAATTTGAGTTGTTGGCGATACAAGCAGAAGCACTCAGTACCATAGCACAAACGATAGTTACAATTTTTTTCATTAGCTTAAATTTTAATGCACCAGCCCTGTGCAGGTTATGTATAAAAAGCGTTGGGCTGCTATGTCATTTCTATATAATTGCAAATTTTTCAGACTTCCAAATACAAAATAAACATAAAACGCTTCTTTTTTTATTCTCTGAACGTGATGAGACACATTACAGATTACTACTTGCGGCTATCTAATACCTGTCTGATAGCACTACCGATAGCATAACCATTGTCGTATGCCTCCTGTTCACTCATATTAGAAAATGAATTGCAAGATGACAAACAAGCAGTTGCTACTAAGATTGTGAGAAGTGTTAATAAAGTTTTTTTCATACACATTTTGTGTTTAGTTGGTCTTACAGTCCTATCAACCAGTTAATCACGTTAGAAGCGTGAACTGAATTACTATATCTTCGAATGATGGTCGTAGGAAACCGTAGATGCAGATGTAGGAAAGCAGCCCACGCTATAGCGTGAGAACCGCTTGTTTACCCTTGCATCTGTTGAAAATTTCCTACGTTTTCATTCGCAAGATAAGCAAAACGCTTCTTTTATTACTTAATATGTCATGACACTCCGAAGAATGTCGCTGCAAATGTACTAATTATTTCTTTATCCACCAAAATTTTTGGTTTGTTTTTACGATAAACTATTTTTAACACTACAATAGTATCTGCTTCTGTCTGCTTTAGTATCTCTTTCGAGGTGCTCCAGTATCTGTTTATATAGCCTTTAGATACTGGAGCATCCCGAAATAGATACTGGGGCTACCCCAAGGAGATACTGCGTGTTCATAGATGCAATATCGAAGAATCTATAAAACATGGTAACTAAATGGGAAGTTGATGAATTTCGTCGAGCTTGTGCTACGCTAAAAAGAAGAGGGACACGCCAACTACACTTATTAAGGCTCCGATGATGCCTTTTAGGGTGATGGGTTGGCGGAACAGCCAATAGGAGGGTAGGATGATGATGATGGGGGTGAGGGCCATCAGGGTACTGGCAATGCCGGCACTTGTGTACTGGACGGCCATCAGGGAGAAGCCGACACCGACGAAGGGGCCAAAGATGGTTGTGGTGGTAGCGGTGGCCATGTCAACCTTGTCGTGAAAGGCTTTGCGTAGTGGGCGAAGCCCTTCTTTATAATATAATAATAAGGTGAAACCGATAAGTCCAGCTATGCAGCGGAAGAAGTTGGCAGAGAAAGATAACAGCCAGGATGCCTGTTCTCCGTCTATCGAGGCTTCGTAGTAGTTTAGACCTATCTTGCTCAGTACCAGTCCGACACCCTGACAGACAGCGGCTCCGATGGCAAAAAGTACGCCACTCAGGGGTAGCTTAAGCGATACGCGGTGATGCTCGCCACGGCCAAGAACGGAGATGGCAATACCGACCAGTGTTACCAGCATGGCCAAGATGCTGGTGAAGGTCATGTACTCACTGAGTGCAAGCCAAGCGGTAAAGGCGGCAGCCAGTGGTGCCAGCGTCATAAACAGCTGACCGAAGCGGGAGCCAATGATAATGTAGCACTGAAACAGGCAGTAGTCGCCAATCACATAGCCCACCAATCCCGACAGCAGCAGCCAGCCGTAAGACTGCATCGAACCGCTGAGGGGCAAGGGCGAGCCTGTTGTCACCCAGAACAGACCCATGCCAAACAGCAGGGCCAGTGACATACGCAGCACGTTGAGCACAAGATTGCCCATGCGCTTGCTGCCATACTCAGAAAGCAAGGCGGTGGCCGTCCACGAGAAGGCCACGCCAATGGAAATCAGTTCACCTAAATACTGCATTACTCTTTGTGGCGAATGCTGCTAATCAGCGCCACCATGTTCCAGATGTAAGTCCGTGTAGAGATGCCCTTCACGCTACGGTTCTCGTAGGGTGAGGTGTCATATTCGTCGCCCACCATCCTCTGCCCGTAGGAGTGGTCGTCACTCTCGGTAGGCATGGTGGCAGGAATAGGCTTGTAGGGGTGGGATATTTGGTTAAATACCGACAGCCAGCGCCCTTCGCTATCCAGCGAGGCGATAATATCCTCTACCTTCGGCATGGGGAGCCGCCGTTGCATTTCTGATGGCTGGCGATAGTAATAGTCCTGCGGGCCGCTCATTGCTGCCTTGTTGAGTGGCGAGTTGCGCTGCAACACCTGCGGGTCAAGTGCCTCGGCTTCGCGCAGTGCCTGTCGCAGGGCGGCAGGGTTGGCCACGTAGAAAGAGCTGTAATGGGCAATGGTGCCCTCGGGAATGGTGTCGGTATAGTACTCGCCGTTGACCACGTTGGAGCCTTTACGGTGTACATATATCGGCTGGCCGTTGTCGGGGTTGACGAAGCGAGGCAGGAAGATGTCGCCTTCGCCCAGCGGTCGCCGTCCCAGTTGCGTAACCCATTCTGACGGAAGCTGCTGGCTCTCCAAGAACTGGATGGCACGGGGAATGCCCTGCAGATAGCTCTTATCGCCCGTCAGTCGATAGTAGTCGAGCATCTGGCGAATCATGCTGATGGTCGTTCCTGTATTGACGGCGCGGGGCTCGTAGGAACGGGCGTGGGCAGGCTTCAAATCGTCGACGGTGTACTGGTCGGCCCATCCAGCCAGCGGCAATGGCTGTTGCAAGTCGCGCAGGCAGTGCATTGCCTTGAGGATAGGCTCCTTCAGTTCCTCCATACCCAGCGAGGTATAGCACTGGGTAAGGAAGTCGATGTTATGCGGTATGACACCGTCGTTGATGGTGACAAACGAAGAGTAGTCGGCTTGTCCGCGAAAGGGATGGTTGTACATGAGCGGATAGCGTTGTGGCCATCCGCCATTGCTGTACTGGCTCTGTAGGAAGAAACCAATGGCACGCTGCAGGGCGGCATGGAACTCGGGGTCTTTCTTTTCCAGATAGATGCGCAACAGGAACTCAGAGCAGTGCATGGTAGCCTCATCGTCGAAAGTGGCATTGCCATAGTAGTGCTGGAACTCTTCCAGTCGCCAAGCCTGTCGGCCAATGGTGGCATACCATTTCTTCGTTGTCTCCTCTGACTCGTAGTCGAACATATAGTTCCAGCCACCGCAGGGCAGCTGACCGTGGATGATGCAGCGGGCCACGCGGCAAGCACAATCGTAGTAATACTCATCGCCCGTAGCATGATAGGCATCCAGCAGCAGCTGGCCGACATCGGGTGTGCTGGGCGACTGTAGCCACACCATTGTGCGCCATGCTTCCAGCTCGCCCCACTGCCGAGAGTAGTCGGGCAGATAGCTCCAGACGAACCCTCCCTTGTAGGAGGCAACGTCCATCATGTACTGCGTGGCACGACGCATGGCCTGCCTCGCCTCCCTGTCGCCAGCTTTTGCAGACAGGGAGACCAGACAGACAAGAAGGTAAAGGGCCAGCCGTTTCATCTTCATTGCCTCTTTCCTTATTTCTTACCCAAGAAATCGGCTCGCATGGGGCTGAAGGTGTCAATCAGCACGCCAGCCTCCAAACAGACTGCACCGTGCAGCACGTCGGGGGCTACATAATAACCGTCGCCAGCCTCCAGCACCTTCTTCTCACCACCGATAGTTACCTCAAACTTACCGCTGGCTACATAGGTGGCCTGTGTGTGGTAGTGGGTATGAGCCTTGCCAACGGCACCCTTCTCAAACTTCACCTTCACCACCATCAACTGGCCGTCGTAGCCCATAATCTGGCGCTTTACGCCCGGTTCGGCATCCTCCCACTGGAGGTCTTTCTCGTACAAGAAGGCCGCACTACGTGTCTTCTTGCAGCACTCTTTTTCGCAATCTTTTTCACTCATCTTATCGCATTTTTGTTGGTTACACGTCTTACCGTTCTGGGCACTCATTGTGAGAACCGTCAGCATGGCCATTGCCATCAAAGCTAATCTTTTCATCGTTTTCTTTCTTGTTTAAGTTGTTGTTTTATTATAGAGTTTGTTAGTACTTAGACGTTCCTTTACCTATTTGGTTTAACGTAAACCCGACGAATTTAGTATTGCGTAAAATAATGGAATAATGCCATAGGGTTGGTATTCGTCGGAGAAAGAACCGTTCTTACCCATTAAAAGAGCCGTTCTTTCCACGGGTAAGAACGGCTCTTTCTGTGAGAGTGATACTACTTCAGCAATTCTAAGGCACGTTGCACCGTGTCGCTCAACTCGTTGATGATGGCGAAATACTCGTCCATGTTCCACAGGTCGCGGGCAATAAGGGCCTTCAACTGGGTGCGCAGATAGGGCAGCGTGGTTTGTAGCTCGGCATCGTCCTTGGGCTTGATGTCCTGCTTCTCGCCCTCGGCTATGATGCGGTCAATAAGTTCTTGGGGTACTTCAAAGTGCTGGCGGAAGTCGTCGAAACTCTTGTATTGTGCCTGAAGCTGCTGGCGGTGCTCGTCAACATAGCGCAGGTTCTGCGTGATGACAATGGTCTTGGCGGCCAGCTGGCGGTGGTATTTGGTGTAACGCAGCGTGTCAAGCGGTACGAACTCGTCGGGCATGATGCCGCCACCGCCATAGACCACGCGGTGCTTCTTCAGCGTATAGTATTTCAGCGAGTCGGCAAAATGGACGCTGTCGGCTGACATCAGCTCGCCACTCTTCAGTCGGTTCACCACGTCCATCGCGTAGTCCTCCCCTTTGCCCTTGACGTAAGGCTTCTGAATGCAACGACCAGAGGGGGTGTAGTAATGGGCGATGGTCAGGCGGAGCATGGAACCGTCGGGCAGGTCGATGGGCCGCTGCACCAAGCCCTTGCCGAAGGTACGCCGCCCTATGACGATGCCCCTGTCTTGGTCCTGTATGGCACCCGACACAATCTCGGCAGCCGATGCGGTATAGCTGTCTACCAAGACGGCCACCTTGCCCTTGGTAAATAGCCCGCCTCCCTTGGCCCTGTACTCTGAGCGACTGGCTCGGCGGCCTTTTGTGTACACAATCAGCTCGTCGCGCTCCAGAAACTCCTCGGCTATCTTGACAGCAGCCTGCAGATAGCCGCCCCCGTTCTCCTGCAAGTCGAGTACGAGCGACTTCATGCCCTGCTTCTTTAGTTTCTTCAGACTCTCGCAGAACTCGTCGTAGGTAGTGGCACCAAAACTGCCAATACGGATATATCCCACCTGAGGACGGAGCATATACGTGGCATCAATGGACTTGACGGGAATCTTGTCGCGAGTGACCACAAACCGCAGGGTGTCGGCAATGCCCCGGCGCACGATGCCGAGGTTGACCTTCGTCCCCTTCGGGCCGCGCAGTCGGCGCATAATCTCCTCCTTCGCCATCTTCACGCCGGCAATGGCCGTGTCGTTGACCGAGATTATACGGTCGCCCGCCACAATACCGACCTTCTCTGAGGGGCCACCGCTGACGGGCTGTATGACGAGCAGCGTGTCCTCCACCATATTGAACTGCACGCCAATGCCTTCGAAGTTGCCCTGCAGGGGCTCGTTGGCCTCGCGCACCTCCTTGGCCGTCAGGTAACTGCTGTGGGGGTCCAGTTTCTCAATCATGCCCCGGATGCCGTCCTCGGCCAGTTTCTGTTCGTCTACACTGTCAACATACAAGTTGGTGATAGCCATTTCAGCAAGCTGCAACTTGCGCAATGGTGAGTCTGCGCCTATGTTGACGTGCATCTGGGCGCTACCTATCAAGGGGAACAGCAGCAGAACTGCTGCAAGCAAAACCTTTTTATTCATAGTCGTAGTCTTCGGGCTTGTCTTCTTCAATAACGAGGTTGTCGATGATGAAGTTCTGTCGCTCCATCGTGTTCTTGCCCATATAGTATTCTAACAGCTTTTGCACTTGGTCATTCTTATTCAGCGTCACCTGCTCCAGACGGATGTCGGGGCCTATGAAGCCGGCAAACTCCTCGGGCGATATTTCGCCCAGACCTTTGAATCGGGTAATTTCAGGGTCGGGGCCCAGCTCCTGAATAGCCTTGATGCGCTCCTCGTCACTATAACAATAGCGGGTGAGGAAGTCGCCCTTCTTGCCGTCGTCGCGTATCTGCTTGTTCTTAATCTTCGTCCTGCGGTTGCGCACTCTGAACAAGGGGGTTTGCAGCACGTAGACGTGGCCCTTCTTGATAAGCTCGGGAAAGAACTGCAAGAAGAAGGTGATGATAAGCAGGCGGATGTGCATACCGTCAACATCGGCATCGGTAGCCACTATCACCTTATTATAACGCAACGTGTCCAGCCCCTCTTCGATGTCAAGTGCGGCCTGCAACAGATTGAACTCTTCGTTCTCGTAAACCACCTTCTTAGTCAGTCCGAAGGAGTTAAGGGGCTTCCCACGAAGCGAGAAGACGGCCTGCGTATTGACATCGCGGCTCTTGGTGATGCTGCCGCTGGCTGAGTCGCCCTCGGTGATAAAGATGCACGACTCCTCCTTGCGGTCGTTCTTGGTATCGCTGAAGTGTATGCGGCAGTCGCGCAACTTGCGGTTATGCAGGTTGGCCTTCTTGGCACGCTCACGGGCCAGCTTCGTCACACCGGCCATTGCCTTGCGCTCGCGCTCGCTCTCCTTAATCTTACCCTCGATGACTTCTGCCACGTCCTGATGGATGTGCAGGTAGTTGTCCACCTGCTGTTTGATGAAGTCGCCCACATACTTGTTGATGCTCTCCCCGTCGGGAGCCATCTGCGTAGAGCCCAGCTTAATCTTGGTCTGGCTCTCAAACACGGGCTCTTCAACGTTGATAGCAATGGCAGCCACGATGCCTGTACGAATATCGCCGTACTCATATTTGCCAAAAAATTCCTTGATGGTGCGGGCGATGTGCTCCTTAAAGGCACTCTGGTGGGTACCGCCCTGCGTGGTGTGTTGGCCGTTGACGAAAGAATGGTACTCCTCGCCATACTGGTTGGCATGGGTAAAGGCTATCTCAATGTCGTCGCCTTGCAGGTGGATGATGGGGTAGAGTGCGTCGTTGGTCATGCGGTCCTTCAGCAAGTCCTGCAGTCCGTGGCGGCTCAGAATGCGGCGGCCATTGTACATGATGGTCAGCCCGATGTTCAGATAGGTGTAGTTACGCAGCATGTTCTCCACGATTTCATCGTGAAACTGGTAGTTCTTGAACAGCTGTTCGTCGGGCTCAAAGTAGATGTAGGTGCCGTTCTCGTCCTGCGACGGCTCGGTGGTGTCGCTCACCAGCTGGCCCTGCGCAAACACCGCATGGCGCACCTTCCCGTCACGATAGCTGGTCACCTCAAAGCGCTTGCTCAGCGCATTGACGGCCTTTACGCCCACGCCGTTCAGTCCGATAGACTTCTTGAAGGCTTTTGAGTCGAACTTACCACTGGTATTCAGAATGCTCACCGACTCGATGAGCTTGCCCTGCGGGATGCCTCGCCCGTAGTCGCGCACCGTGACACGCAGGTTGTCGTCCACCGACACCTCGATGCGGTCGCCAGCACGCATCTTAAATTCGTCAATACTGTTGTCGAACACTTCCTTCAACAGCACGTAGATGCCGTCCTCTGGCGATGCGCCGTCGCCCAGTCGACCGATGTACATACCCGGTCTCAGCCTGATATGCTCAAGGCCTGTCAGGGTTCTGATGTTGTCGTCGTCGTACTGGACTGTCTCTTGCGGGATGATATTGTTTTCTTCACTCATAGACTTTTCTTAAAACACCTTCTTCTCTTATGTTGCTTGTGCTCCAGATATTGCCACTGGCTCTGCACCTTCTCGTTGGTTTCCATCTCGACGTTGGTCTCGCCCCACTTGAACCCAAACTTCTGATACCACGGGATGAGGTCGTAGAACAACAGGGCGTTGACCCCCTTCTGCTGGTACTCGGGCAGGATGCCTATCAGCATCAGGTCAAGACACTCGGCATGATGGAACTTCAATGCCCGCAGGCAGTGCCACCAGCCAAAGGGCCACAGGCGACCGTTCCTACACTTCTGCAGGGCACGCGTCATGCTGGTAATACTGATGCCCACGCCTATCAGCTTATGGTCGGGCGTATTCCAGTCCTCTATCAGGCAGAGCATATTCATGTCAAGGATGGGGAAGTACATCTTCAGGTATTCGTCAATCTGGCGCTCCGTCATCTGCGAATAGCCGTAAAGATTGCCGAAGGTCTTGTTTATCACGTCAAGCACCTTGCGGCCATATTGCTCCTTACCGAACACCTGACTGCGCTTGGGATGCAGCGTGTGCAGGTTATAACGCTTCTGCACCAGTTCGGCCACCTTCTTATACTTCTCTGGCATACCGTCCTTGGGCACGATGAGCTTGTACTCTACATAGTCGTTATCCTTCACCCAGCCGCCCATCTGCTCCATGTGTTGCGGATAGTAGGGGTAGTTATAGATAGTGGCCATCGTGCCCAGCTGGTCGAAGCCCTCAATGAGCATTCCCTCGGGGTCCATGTCGGTAAAGCCCAGCGGCCCCACTATCTCCGTCATGCCCTTCTCGCGGCCCCACTGCTCAACGGCATCGAACAGCGCACGGCTCACCTCTAAGTCGTCAACGAAGTCGACCCAGCCAAAGCGCACGCTCTGCCGCTGCCAGTGCTCGTTAGCCCGATGGTTGATGATGCCTGCAATGCGCCCTACGGGCTTGCCGTCACGCCAAGCTATGAAATATTCGGCTTCGCAGAACTCAAAAGCGGCGTTCTTGTCCTTGCGAAGCGTGTGCAGCTCGTCGCTGTACAGGTTGGGGGCATCATACTCGTTACCACGATACAGGTCGTAGTGCAGCTGAATGAAAGCGTCCAGCTCCTTTTTGTTGGTGACTTTCCGAATCTCTATTGCAGACATCTTCTTAATACATAGACATTAAATGTATGCAAAGGTAAGGAAAAAGCGCGGAATGCCAAAATATTTAACCTATTTTACGGCAAATAAACAGCTTATGGCTGCCGTCGGCAATGGTGGTGGCAAAGAGGTAAACGGGGCCACCGTCCTTCATTTTCAGCCTTTGGCGTAGCTGCTGAGCTGTCAAGGGAAAGTTGCGCACCGTGATATTGGCCTGACTAACGCCTGCCAGTGCCGTCTTCAAATCGCGCTTGTTAAGTGACGAAACAGCTGTAATCTGGAAACCACGCCCGGGGAAATCGGCAATGGGGACGGAACTTAGAAACAGGTGGGAGTTGGCTGAAACAGGACTGACGGGGAACCTTTCCGCCAACGCTTCAAAGCACCCAGCCTTCATTATCGAAGCGTTAGGCTCATACAGAAAACATAAAGCATCGGCAGACGCTGGCAGTTTGGACGGAGCAAACCCAGAGTTTGGACGGAGCAAACCCAGAGTTTGGACGGAGCAAACTACCGTGAAGGTACTATCATTATTCACGCAAGTAAGAATCAGGCCATCAGTAGCGCTCTTGCCCAGCACCAGCAGAAGCTCCTTACACTCGTTGTCAACACTGACAATATGCACCTCGCTGACGCAGCCAAGGTCATCAACAGCCTTGCGCCAGTCGAGCATAGGCGATAGCTTTAGCACGATGGTATCGGCTTTTTCCTGCAACAAGGGCAGCAGCTCCAGCACATTGGGCGTGCAATCTTCGATACCATAAGTACGTCCCCCGTGCTCATTGCGGCGGGCTGGGTCTAAGTAAATCACGGCGGCGTGCTCCATCTCCGCTAAGTACGTTGCATTATCAGCGCAACAAACGGAACACGACAAGCCAAGTAAACGGAGATTATGCTCGGCGATGGCACATAGCGCAGCGTCCTGCTCCACATAGACACGCCGCCCAAAACCTTGCGACATGAAGTAGAAATCAACGCCAAAGCCGCCTGTCAGGTCAACGAATGACTGACCACCTAAACATCCACCACTGACCATCTGAGCCTTATAGCGAGCCGTTTGCTCCGAGGAACACTGCTCCATATTCAAGTGCGGCGGATAGACAACGCCTTCCACCGCTGCCCACGACGGCAACTTTCGTCGGGCCGTTTGCCAGCCAGCAATCTGCTGCAAGGCCGTCGTCAGCTCTACTTCCCCGTCCTTTGCCCCTTGCAAAGCCAGTCTCCGCACGTCGTCAGCCCGATGTTGGCGAACGAAGTCCCATGTCTTCTCGTTGATTAACATAATGCAAAGATACAAATAATCTTTAAATTATCAACGGCTAATGAGCAATTATCAATTAAATATCGTATCTTTGCACCGTATTAATACATTGTTTATATGAAGATAGCTTTAATCGGCTACGGCAAGATGGGCAAGATGATAGAGCAGCTCGCCTTGAGCCGTGGTCACGAGATTGTGAGTATTATCGACATCGACAACCAGCAAGACTTCGACTCAGAGGCTTTCCGCAGTGCCGATGTTGCGATAGAGTTTACCGCTCCACAGGCGGCATACGACAACTACCTTAGGGCTTTCAAGCACGGGGTAAAGGTAGTCAGCGGTTCGACAGGATGGATGAAGGAGCACGGCGACGACGTGCGCCGTATGTGTACAGAGGGGGGGCAGACGCTGTTTTGGGCATCTAACTTCTCCATTGGCGTGGCCATCTTCTCGGCTGTCAACCGTTATCTGGCCAAGATAATGAACCAGTTCCCACAATACGACGTGGAAATGGAGGAGACACACCACGTGCATAAGCTGGACCACCCCAGCGGTACGGCCATCACACTGGCCGAGGGTATTCTGGAGAATCTCGACCGTAAGGAAGACTGGGCTGAGGACACCACCGACCCGAAGTTGCTGCGCATTGACCACATTCGCCGTGGCGAGGTGGCTGGCATCCATACCGTGCGCTACGACTCGCCTGCCGACATCATCACCATTACCCACGATGCCCACTCGCGCCAAGGGTTCGCCCTCGGTGCCGTACTGGCTGCTGAGTACACCAAGGAGCACTCGGGGCTGCTGACCATCAGTGATATGTTTAAGTTCTAAGGAAAGATGAAAGAGAAGAAACAACTGAATATGAAGGTGCAGTGGCTCAAGTTCATTGCCGTAATGGTGTGCTATCTGCTGTTCCTCTACTGGGTCGAGTCGTGGTGGGGCTTGCTGGTCATCCCGTTTATCTACGACGTATATATCACCAAGAAAATCAAATGGCAGTGGTGGAAGGAGGCCGAAGGCCCTACGAAGTTCATCATGTCGTGGGTCGATGCACTGGTTTTCGCCCTCGTGGCTGTCTATTTCATCAACCTGTTCTTCTTTCAGAACTACGTCATTCCATCATCATCGCTGGAGAAATCACTGCTGACGGGCGACTACTTGTTCGTCAGCAAGGTAAGTTACGGGCCACGCATCCCTGAGACACCACTCACCATGCCGCTGACACAGCACACGCTGCCCGTCTTTGAATGTAAGTCGTACATTGAGTGGCCTCACTGGGACTACCGTCGCGCAAAGGGCTTGGGTAAGGTGCAACTGAACGACATCGTTGTGTTCAACTATCCCGCAGGCGACACACTGACAGCCGACCCTCGCCATCAGGCAGAGGACTTCTACCGCAACTGCTACGGTTATGGCTACGGACTATGGGAAGTACGCCCTAACCCCGACTCGCTAACCGCCGAGCAGCGCATCAAATACTTCAACGACTTGTATATGCTGGGACGCCAATATATACAGAACAACCGTCAGGAGTTCGGCGAAATCATAACGCGCCCCACCGACCGCCGCGAGAACTATGTGAAGCGATGCGTAGGACTGCCCGGGCAAACGCTGCAAATCAAAGACCGCATCGTCTATATCAACGGCAAGGCTAACAAGGAACCAGACAACGTACAGTACACCTATTGCATCAAGCTGAAGCAGGGACTTTCTGACGACCTGATGAAGGAACTGGGCATCACAATGGAGGACTTGATGAGCCTTAACACCTTAGGTTATATGCCGCTGACCAAGTATGCCGTGCAGGAACTGAGGAAGCGCAAGGACATCGTGGAGAGCATTACCTTGAACACGGACACCGACGAATGGGACATCTACCCCCTGAACGGCAACCTGCACTGGACGCGCGACAACTACGGCCCTATCTGGATTCCCGCCAAAGGCCAGAGTATAGACCTGACGCTGGAGAACCTGCCTATCTACGAGCGGCCTATCCGCACCTACGAGGGTAATAAGTTGGAGGTTAAGAATGGTAAGATTTACATCAACGACAAGGTAGCCACGCGCTACACCTTCAAGCTCGACTACTACTGGATGCAGGGCGACAACCGCCACAACTCGCTCGACTCGCGCTATTGGGGCTTCGTTCCAGAAGACCACATCGTGGGCAAGCCTATCTTCATCTGGTGGTCTTCAGACCCCGACCGTCACGGCATCTCTGGCATCCGCTGGAATCGACTGTTCCGATTGGTCGACAACATCAAATAACAGAAAGGTAAACAATGATGAAAGGGCTAAGGTACGTGATTCCATTGACATCGGCATTCGCATTGATGTTGGCCGCACGTGCCTTAGTCGTTTCCGTTCATAGCGTCAATGGTAACGGACTGGCCCCGCTCTTTCAGAATGGCGACCAACTGCTGATTAACCGATGCAGCTATGGTATGCGCATTGAAGGAAATGCATTGCTGTCTTACAGCCGACTGATGCGCAA
Source organism: uncultured Prevotellaceae bacterium (assembly GCA_947174945.1). Lineage (GTDB taxonomy): Bacteria > Bacteroidota > Bacteroidia > Bacteroidales > Bacteroidaceae > Prevotella. The sequence goes on from CAMWKZ010000009.1 coordinate 19,801, forward strand.
GCCTGTACAGAAGGGGGACATCGTAGCCTTCACATGGCCGGGCGATTCTATCAAAGGTTTGCTGATAGCCCGCTGTACGGCCACGCCTGGCGATACCATCTGCACCATCAACGGCCCACTGCTGGTGCCAGGCTTAGAGACCTGTGCCAAAGCCGACTATTACTGGCTGGAAGCCATCAACCAACAGAACCCCGTCGACTCGCGTCACTTAGGATTCATCTCCGAGTGTGACATCATTGGACGAGTTGTTACAGTACTCTATAACCGTAGAAACATCCAACTGCAATGACAACGGCCATTCTACAAACTACCTACTTTGGTCCAGTGCAGTGGTATCAGAAGCTGCACCGCTACGACCGTTGTCTGATTGAGCAGCACGACTCTTACCAAAAGCAGACCTATCGCAACCGCTGCATCATTGCTACGGCCAGTGGTGTACAGGCCCTGACCGTCCCAGTAGAGCACAGTAGCAACAAGACACTGGTCAAGGACTTGCGTATCAGCGACCATAACCAGTGGCGACGCGTTCACTGGAACGCCTTGCAGTCAGCTTACAGCGAGAGCCCTTTCTTTGAATACTATGCTGACGACATCCGTCCTTTCTTCGAGAAACGCTATACCTTTCTCGTTGACTTCAACGAGACCATTCGCCAAACCGTCTGCCAACTGATTGACATCTGCCCTAACGTAGAGTACACCACGGAATATGTACAGGAACATCCACACGACTATCGTAACACTATCCATGCCAAGCATCCACAGCCTGACAGCGACTTCGAGTCTCGCCCCTATTGGCAGGTCTTTCAGCGCAGGCACGGCTTCCTATCCAACCTGAGTATTCTTGACCTACTGTTCTGCGTAGGCCCCGAATCTATATTTTATTTATAAACCCTTTAAAAAACAAAACGCAATGAAAAGAATTAGTTTGAAAGTGGCAGTATGCCTCCTCGCAGGTTCATTCCTGTTTAGTTCTTGTTACGTTGGTCAGTACAGCTTGTTCAACAAGTACGTTGACTGGCAGACCAACATGACCGGCAACAAGTTTGTCAATGCTATCGTAGGTTTCATCATCGCTCCTATCGTGGGTAGTGTCTGCCTGCTGGCCGACACATTGGTGCTCAACACCATCGAGTTCTGGTCAGGTAGCAACCCTGCACAGGCCAACATCGGCAAGACCAAGCAGGTAATGGGTCAGGACGGTCGCTACTATGCCGTTACCACCCTGCAGAATGGCTACGAGGTGAAGGCTCCTACTGGCGAAATCACCTATTTCATCCACAACGCTGAGAACAACTCATGGTCAATGGAGCAGAACGGCATCAAGAAGGAAATCTTCCACTTCGACGCCAACGGCAACATTCAGGCTACCATCAACGGCGAGCAGAAGCAGTTTACCACCGACGAGGCTGGTGTCTATCAGGCACGCATGGCCGCCAACGACGGTGTGTTCTTTGCTATGAATTAATATATCGGTAGTATTCACACGCTGCCAACAGGAACGCACCAACACCAAAGTTGGCCTCGCTGTTGGCATCAACGGTCTGACCGGGAATGGCCCGCTCACCGATGGGTTGTACATATCCAACTCGCCCATCGGACTGCAGGGCAGTCCCGGTCAGATATTTCCAAGCCCGTTCTATAGCGGGTGCAAACTCTTTCTTCGACAGATAGCCGTGGTTGACGCCCCACAACAGACCATAGCAGAAGAAAGCCGTGCCACTGGTCTCTGGTCCCGGAGCCTGTGCGGCATCCGCCATTGAGCGCGTCCAGTAGCCTTCTGGCTGTTGCAGCTTCACCACGCCCCGTGCCAGCTTTGTATATTTCTCCACGAAGAACGGTTGGCGGGCATAGCTCTCTGGCATATCTTGCAGCACCTTGGCCAATCCAGCCAGCACCCATCCGTCACCACGCGCCCAGAAATCCTTTTTACCCGAAGCCGTCTTATGCTTCGGATAAACATACTTACCATCACGGAAGTAAAGTCCCGTTTCCGCATCAAGCATGATACTGTCGCTATAACAGACGTTCCGATAGAGTTTATCCAGATACTTTGTATCACCTGTCAGCTTATACATCTTCGTCATCACGGGCATTACCATATACAATGCGTCGGCCCACCACCAGTAGTCCGTAGCCTTTGAATCAGCCACGTAGCCCATCACCTCCTTGGCACGAGCCACCTTGTATTCAGCAGGAGCCAACCAATACAAGTCAATATAGGTCTGGAAACAAATCTGCCAGTCCCCAAACAGCACGAAGTCCTGTCCCTCGCCATACCGCTTGTATTTCCACTTCGCAGGGTCAGCCTCGGTAGCCCCTTTCCAGTGGTTATGCTCAGCCCACCGTTCCGAATAGGCGCGGTACAGCTCATTGTGTGTCAGCTTATAAGCCTCCATATTACCCGTATGATAGGCAGCATAGTCCCAGAAGGCTCGTACCTCAGCAGGGTGGCGCGTCTGCCATGACGTATTCACTCGGTCAATCACTTCCAGAACGGCCTTCGGCGTCCATGTCTTAGCCGTCAGGGCAAGGGCCAGCAACAAGCCCAGTGTGGTCAGGATGTTTCGCTTCATTGTATCTGTATGCTTAAAGGGTTGCGTAATTGGTGCTGTTCATTATCCACGCAGTTCTGCCACTGCGCCAGTGTCGGCACGTCGTAACGGCTCCATGCCGAGCCAAAATAGTAAGTATAACGCTGGCCTCGGTAGTCATTGAGGATGCCAAGAGCATGACGGTGCCCGTCCTGTTGGTGAACCAGCGTCTGGCTAAGCCCATTAGGAAACAAAGCTGCCACGAATATCTGTGAATTATGCTTCTGGGGATTGTCCGTAGGGTCTGCATACAGCACACGGTCTTTCTCTACCACCACACCAGCATCACCGTGAAGCACCACCCCACTGGCCAGTGCTACAGGCTGCAGAATACCGTCGTACCAAACGGTCATCCTATTCAGGTGCATACCTTTATCTAACGTGATAATGCGATGCTCCTTGATACCGTCAGCATTCGGAGCATAGTCCAACGCCACGGTAAAGCGGAGCGGCCCATTGTCAAGAATTTGATAACGCTCATAACAATAGGGGAACACCAACCGACCGTCAACCATCAGTGCTGGTGCGCCACAGCCTAACGTCGGACCGACACTGTAGGCATCCATACCGTTGCCTTGGTCTAAATGAAAAGAGGTGCGCAAGTCTATCTGACGAGCCTCGCTCTTCTTACCTATCTTATATAATGAGTCTTCCTGCACATTACCCTCGTAGTCCATGCGATAGCGGTGAGCCACCACCAGTTCGGGCGTGTTCTTTACCCACACATCCGTGCCAAACGACTTTTCACCCGTGCGCTGCAACGCAGGGCCGTAGACACGGTAGGCTCCGCGGTCGTTCTCCCAAGCTATATCGTCTTTGCGAATAGGGTACATAGCCCCCTGCACATAGCATTTCGGTGGTTGTGGCACACCTTTCGTCACCCGATACACCGCCTGACCATGAGGTTGCACGGCTACATCCAACAGCAGTTGACCGTCGTAAGTCTTCTGATAACCGACCTCCTGCCCAAAGGCATTACGCACTACAAACGGTTCCCCGACGGCAATACCCAGTCGTTGGCAGACCGCCTGTAAGTCAATAGCCACTACCTCCTGCCGCTGGCGGTCGTCCTCGTTACTCACCGTCAGTGTCACATCGGCAGCCCTTGCTACCTGCCAGCTACTCCACAGGAGCAGAAGCCCTACCCAGTAATATCGTGCGCTCATCTGCCCTATTTCTTAGCAGGTAACTCGTCCGTCCAAAAATGGTCTTTGGGAAACGGCTGGCCGCCCCATGCCTTCTCCTGTGTCGTAGGCTGCTCGGCATCCGTCCAGAAAGGATGGTCGGCAGGCAGTCCCAACGGCATCAGCGAAAGCGATGTCATATAGAGCGAACCATTATTGGTGTACCAGTCAGCCACACCGGGCTGCGAGCCACAGAAGCCGATGGTCAGGAATCCACCCTCGTTGAAATTATTCTGATGGTCGTACATACGGTGCATGACCTTGGTCAATGCCCTACGCACTTGTCCGTTAGAGAGTTCGGCAGGCAGCGTCTGGTACCAAGCCATCAAGGCCAGCGGCTGCATGGTCGCCATACGATAGGGGATGCTACGGCCAAAGACAGGGAAAGTGCCTTCAGGCGAAATGAACCGCTCCAGCACGACAGCGTGCTTCTGAGCGCGACGCAATGCGCGCTGACGGAAACGCTTGTAGTCGATACCCCATCCTCCCTGACGAGCATCAATCATATTCTGCAATGTCTCCAGATACATGGCATGGAACACATAGCTGCTATAATAGTCGAAGGCAAACGTACCCTGTCCGTCAGAATACCAGCCGTCGCCCACATACCATTCTTCCGTCTTGCGGACAGCCATACTGATGCGGTAGTTATCATGGGGTGCACCGACCTTGGCCAAAAAACTCTCTATCGTTGAGGAGAAAAGCAACCAGTTGGTATAGGGCGGGTCTACTCGCCGCAGTTGCGTAAACTCCGCGATATATCGCTGTTTCGTCTGCTCGTCTAATGGCTTCCACAAGGCATCATAGCCTCGGATAAGGCTCTCAGCAATGTAGGCGGCATCCACCAGTGTCTGCCCTTCCTTGCGCCATAGCAGATAATCGGGCGACGATGGGTCAACGGCATTCTTATAGCTTTGCAAGGCCCACTCGCGCAACTGGCGACGCTGCTGTCCCTCAGCGGTATCGTCGTCAGGCAGTGTAAGCCACGGGGCAATACCGGCCATCAGTCGACCAAAGCACTCCATATACGTAACTTTTTTATTACGCCCGTCCCACGTCGGACTAACCTCCACCATCATGTTCTGCTGCAACTCACCACGTGCCATGTTCTCCAACACGGGCTGGGCCAGCTTGTAAGCCACCTCCACCCAGTATTCACGGTCGGTCTGTGGCTGTCGGGCTTTCTTCTTGGCACTGGCTGCCGTGGTCAACAACAAGAGTGCAGCGAGTGTCCATACAATTCGTTTCATTCAATATAATATTTAAGTTTGGTTTTCAAAGGCTGGTTCTTCACGGTCAGCACAATGCGGTACATACATTGCCCCCACTGCTGTTGCAGCACGGGGTCCAGCAGTTCGCTAATATCTTCAACGGCTGGCTCCAGTTGTCGGGCATCGTAACGGATGCGGTGGCGACCTAATTGTACCACACCCGCCTTATCGGCAACAGGTCGCACAGGGGTCATTAGTACCAGTTGCGTCGGTGCTTTGTATTCGTACAGGCTATAGTCGTCAGTCACTTCCACCCGTCGGTTGTCCTGCGTCCTGACCGTCCGTTTCCACCAACGTACCGATGCCTCTTTCGGATAAGCATCAGCCAAATCAAGTGTCAGCTGTCCGGGCTTATAGCTCACCACACGGGCGGCATACTGCTTGCCATCATGCTGTGAACAGCCATTGATGCGTGGCAGGTTGTGATAGTCCGACTGCATAGTCCATATCTCATAACGCTGTTTGGAAAATGTCTTGGCTGTGTACTCCCCCACTCCCGGGTCGAGCAACAGCGGCTCACCATCCACATAGACAATAAACGAGCCTACATCGTTATGGTTGTGGCTCTCCCCATTGTTGCCACCCTTAAAAGCTACAAAGGGTTCACGGGTAGTCATAATCTGCAAGTCGGGCAGCCATGTGTTCTTTAACTTAGGTTCACGAGGCTGTTCCCGCATAAACTGTCGGATATGTTTCAGGAAAAGCAGCTCACGGGGCAGCGATGGCCAGTTGCCACTCTTGTCAAAGAGTTCGGCAGCATGGTGCATGATGTCGGCCTGCTGACCCACGTAGGCCGCATACTGGCACATGGTCTTGTCGCCCGTCAGCAATCCGAAGGGATAGGCAATATTCACGTTGAGCAGTGCCTTGTTACCATGTGCATCAGCAAAGTTGACGGCATAGTCATTGCCTATATACATCTTATATATATAGGACTCCATTGCCTTCAGCTTGTCATGGTGCAGTGACTTTCCTAACAGATACTGCGTTTCAAAAAGCGAGGCAGCGGCACGGTCCCAGTAATGGGGCCCTTCGTCACAACCGCCGTCGGCAGGATAGGCATTCATAAAGGCATCGCACGCCTGCTCTATCTGCCTGATGGCCTCAGCCTTACGCGCCTCATCGTGCTCGCAGAACAACACACAGGCTAACCAGTTGGAGCAAATCCAAGGATTCCAGTTCATGGCCGCCGTCTTCCACCAGTAGCGAGTCTTCACGGCAGGCTGCAAAATGCGACGTGCTATCTCTTGGTCAATACGTTTGGTAAGCAGGGGCGAATAATGGTCCAGCTCATCAGCCAGCACATAGCGGGTATAGGCTACCAACGATGCTGTCTCTGCATTAAACAGGTCTACCGTCTGGTCTTCAGTCCGAGGCAGTTCGGTTTTATAATGGGCAGGCAGTCCCCACCACGTTTCTTCCAGCGTACTTTGCAAGCCGTCAACAATGTCGGGCAGGAAACGGCGTTGGCCTTCCACGATTTCGGCCATAACCAGCGCTGCTAATTGGCGTCGCTTATCGAACATCAGCCGCTCGTAGTTCACACGGTTGCCCGTCTTCTTATATTCGGCAAAGACGGTAGCCGGCAGGCTGTTCCAAGCCTTGCCGGCATACCGCCGTCCAAATGAGATATAGCTCTGGCGCATCAGCTCAGGCACAGAGTCACACCAAAACCTGTCACCCCAGCGGGGCAACAGGTCGGCAGCCTGTACCGTCAGCGCGGACAGCAGTCCTATGAATAGCAACCAGCGCTTCAGAGCTTTTCAGTTTAATATCTGACAATCAAGAAGCGCGAAACGCTCCAGAAACGGGCTGGGTCGGTGATGGTCAGCGTTGATGCGTCGTCACCCGTCTTCGTGATTTTGTACGAACCAGCAGGCATCTGGGTCAGCACCTCTGCGTCATCATCAGGTATCTGGAGTATGGTAGTCTTACGGATGTCAATCTTCTGGAACAGCTTCGTGTCAATGTTTGAAGCATCCAGCTTCAGCTTCTTAAAGAGCGAGCCGCCCTGAGCCAGTCCAGCTTCTCTCAGTGCCTTCTTTGAACCAATGAAGACGTAAGCCTCGTTCAGCTTGTCGGTCTGACGGGTGATTTCCTCCTCCTTGGCCTTTGAGTCCTCTTCCAGTTCAGCCACCTGCGTGTTCAGCTGGTCTACATTCTCTTTCAGCTGTTCAATGTCGAAGTTACGTTGCTCCAGCTCCTCCTGCAATTTGGCAATAGCTTGGTCTTTCTCCTCCAGCTGCTGCTTCAGGGCGATGATGGTTTTCTGCATCTTGCCAGCATAGGCATTGCTGTCTTTCAGCTTCTTCTCCAACACGTCCAGACGCTCGCGCTGCTGAATCAGCATCAGCCTGTAAGCCTCCACGTTCTGCTGCAACTGCTCCTTCTGCGAAAGCGGACTTTCGCCCGTGGTGCGCAGCACACTGCCTTCCATGCCAATGATGCTGTCCATGCTCACGTTCACGGCATCTAAGAAGAGGTTCATCTCGTCCATAGACTCCATCTGGGTTCTCAACTCGGTACGCAATGAGTCAGCCTCGGGGTTGCTCTTGGTCTTACCGTCACAGCCAGCAAACATGCACAGCACGGCGGCCAGCCCACTAAAAACACATAGTTTCTTCATAAGTCTTTCTATTAATTAAATAATGTTTCCAACGGTGCAAAGATATAACATTTTTCGGAGCATTAGTCAGCTAAGACATAAAAAAACAATAAAAAATTTGGATAATTTACAGATAATGCCTATATTTGCAGCGCAATTTAACACGCGTAACAACTCTAAAACATAAATTTAATTTTAAACAAAACATTATGAAGAAAAGTTTTATTTTCGGCGCAGCCCTTATGTGCGCTTGCGCTTTTGGTCTGCAGTCGTGTGACCAGGTAGACAATCCCGGTGCTCCCACAACTGACGAGATGACCTATGACATTCAGGCAGGTACAGACCTTTCTGTCCTCGTTTCTAAGTATGCTGTTGACGGTGTGCTGACTTTGCCCGCAGAGGCTGAGGTAACACTGAGCGGAGCCCTTGAAACAACCGAGCCGCTTACCATCACCAGTGATGAGAAGAGCCCTGCTAAGGTAACATTCACAGGTGAGAATGCTGGTTTCGTTATTGGCAATAGCCTGACGCTGAAGAACGTTAACTTCGACTGCGCTGCCTCTACTGCTGCTTTCATCACATTGGGCAAGAACACGAACATTGTACCTACTACTGTTAACGCATGGGGTACTGACTATGACGTGTATCAGATTGAAGACCCCATTGCCGTTATCAACTGTAACATTGACAACGTTAAGTCGTATTTCCTGAAGGACGTTAAGGTTAACGACAGCGGTGTATGGTTCCCCACCACAATATTGGTTGACAATAGCTTGGTACACCTGACCCCGCAGGAGAGCAACAATAACGCTTATTTCAATTTGACCAGTGGCGGTGGTTTCGCTCAGGATTTGACCATCAAGAACTCTACGTTCTACAACACTACAGAGGCTGACTTCAAATACTTTGTACGCTGGGCCACAAGCTTCACTCTGGAGCACGCTACCACAGCATTTGGATGGGAGAAGAATACTTTGACCCATCAGAACAGCACGTTCTACAACGTATGCCAGAACGGCGGACAGTGGGGTAACTACAATGGTACCGCAGGTAAGAAAACATCGTACTGGGTGATGGAGAACTGCATCTTCTGGAACTGCTCTACCAGCAGCAACGTTCCTCACAGATTCCTGGGTGGAAAGAACAAGCAGGAGACAGCAACATTCGCAAACAACACCTATATGACAAAGGATGGTGTTTCTCAGAAGGACTGCGAGAAATACGATGTATCTGGTACGAACATCGACGAAGACCCGAAGTTTGCTGACCCCGCTAACGGCGACTTCCACATCAGTGGCTCTAAGCAGGTTGAGCTTGGTACTGGCGACCCCCGCTGGCTCTAAGAATCTACTATAATATAAAGTACAGGCGCGTCCACAACAGGATGCGCCTGTATTTTTTATTGTGTTCAACAGTATCTCCTTTGGGTAGCCGCAGTATCTATTTCGGGTTGCTCCAGTATCTATTTACTATATAAACAGATACTACTTCATGTGGAAATAGATACTGCGGCTACCCTAAGGAGATACTCGAGGGAAAACAACGCGTATAAAACCGATTAAGAAGTGCCAATGTTGGCACATTTTAGTCACTATTATTTGGCTGATTGGATAAAACTCACTACCTTTGCATTACTAAAAAATGCCAATAGTGGCAAAAACAGGGAATGCTATGATGGAAATAAAAAGAGACAGGTATCTCAAACAACTGATAGAAAGTCGGCAGAATGGTTTTATCAAAGTGGTTACAGGAATCCGCAGGTGTGGCAAGTCATATCTGTTGAATATTCTATTTTATCATTATCTGCTGGACAATGGGGTGGCTGATAATCACATCATTCGCATAGACCTTGAAGACCGCATGAACAAGAATCTGAGAAATCCAGATGCCATGCTCGATTATGTTCATAACAGCATCAAGGACAATGAGCCTTATTACATCATTATTGATGAGGTACAGTTGATGGATGAGTTTGTGGACGTACTGAATAGTTTCCGCCATATAGAAAATGCTGACACATACGTGACTGGCAGCAACTCTCACTTTCTGTCATCAGATATTCCTACGGAGTTTCGTGGCCGAGGGGAAACGATACATGTGAATCCACTATCTTTTGCAGAGTTCTATTCTGCCATTGGTGGTGACAGACAAGACGCTTGGCGCGAATATTACACCTATGGTGGTTTGCCTCTTATTCAGTCTTTCGATACAGAACAAAAGAAGATTAACTATCTGAAAAACTTATTTGAGACTGTTTATTTGGCGGACATCATTGAGAGGCACAAGGTGCAAAATGAGAATGAAATGCGTGAACTGGTGCTCATTATGGCTTCGTCCATCGGTTCACCATGCAATCCGACAAAACTTTCAAACACCTTCAAAAGTGTAAAGAATGTAAATATCACCAATAAGACTATTTCTAATTACCTCACCTATCTGTCAGAATCATTTCTGCTGAACAAAGCCATACGATATGATATAAAAGGTAAGAAATACATCAATACGCTTTCTAAATACTATTTCTCTGACATCGGTCTGAGAAATGCTATTCTTGATATGCGCCAACAAGAGGAAACGCATATCATGGAAAACATTATTTACAACGAACTGATTACACGTGGCTATAGTGTGGATGTTGGAATGGTGGAGATAAAAAGGCAGGACAAAGATGGCAAGTGGCTTCGTACCCAACTTGAAGTGGACTTTATTGCCAGTCTTGGAAGCAAGAAATATTACGTGCAGTCTGCTTTGTCCATCCCAGACAGGGAGAAGGAAATACAAGAGTCTCGCTCGTTGACGAACATCAATGATTCTTTTAAGAAGATAATCATTGTTAAAGACCATATCATGCCTCGTCGCAATGAGGAGGGCATACTTACAATAGGACTTTTTGATTTCTTGCTCAAAGAAAATAGTTTAGACCTGTAGTCATTGTTTTGAACAATTCCGTATATAAAACCTCTGCTGAACCGCGCGACAAAAAAACGGCTATTTGTTTTGTATTTTTGCCACTAATTCGTATCTTTGCAGCCATGAACAAGGTATTGATTTGGACGATGCTGCTGTGCAGTCTGCTGCTGACGGGTTGCGACAAGCTGGACGATAGTGATGACGGTATGATAAAGGAAATACTGCCGGGTAAGTGGGCATTCTCCTATGTCTTCAAAGGCGATGCAGACCCCGGGCTGGAGTTTGAGTATCAGCAAGTTATATTCAACGAGGACGGGACGTGCGCCATTACTTACCCCGACGGAGCACTGAACGGAACCTACGTGGCCAGCACGACCATGCTGCGCATTGTCAGCAGCGATTTTGACGGCGAAGAACGCGTGCTGCTGTGGCGCATCGTGTCGCTTTCAGCCCAGCAAATAGTGGCTGAATACGACTTTTCGATGGACGGGACGAGCAGCATTACTGCCATCGTCACGCTGGATAAGCAATAAGGCGCATTACTCATCTTCCACCTCGTCGCGGTGGAAGGTGTACTTAAAAGTCAACACATAATAGGCGGAGAAATAGCCAAGGCAGCCGCCCGTGAAATTGGCAATGGGGTTGGTACCCGCGTTGTCCATTACTTGCATGGAATAGAGGTAGTCGTATGACAGCTTATCAATGGCGCGCACCTCCAACTGGAGCTGGTCGCCCTCCTGCAAGGCATCGGAGTCGCCCTTGTCCATATCGCGCTCCGTTGTACACTGGAACAACTGCTGCAACTCGCCGTTACGGTTCTTCTCGTCCGACATGACAGCCCAGCGATAGCCTACCCCGTTACGATAGATGTGCATGAAATAATAGCTGTTCTGGTCAGGGGTGTCCTGTATGCGCAGGTCGCCAAAGAGGAACCGCTCCGACAGCATCTTCTTCCACACGAAACGGAAAGAGTTGACCTCGGGGGCCTTCTGCATGGTGGATGACGATGTGAAGTGACGGTCGCCAACAGTTATGTCAATGTCGTAGGTCACGCCCGGTTCCCCCTTCAGCGTAGAAGTATAGATGCCCTTACTGCTGTGCTTCAGCGTTTCCGTATAGTCATACTTCTTGCAATACACCACCACGGTGGCATCGTCCACGGTGTGCGATGTTCTGGAATTGTCAGTCACGCTCTGCGTCATCGACACCCGCACCTTCGTACCACTCTGTGTGATGGTAGCCTCAGCCACATAAAGCGAGCCAACCTCGTGATAGTCCATCGGAATTTCCTTTTCGCAGGATGACAGGACGGCAACAAGACAAGAAGACAAGAAGAATATAAAAGGCTTTTTCATCTCTCTTTAGAATTTCAGGTTGAACGATACAGAGGGTACGATGCCGAAAAGGCTGTACTGCTTGGCACGGGTGCCACGCCCGTACTGGCTGTCCTCAAAGCGGATAAGATAGGGATTGTAACGGTTGTACAGGTTGTAGATGCCGAAGTTCCACTCACGGGTGAAGCGACCGCTGGGACTCTTCTTGCTCCACGTAGCACTGACATCCAAGCGGTGATAGTCAGGTGCCCGATAGCCGTTGCGCTCGGCATAATAGTAGATGTAGTTGTCGACTATCTGATACTTAGCACTGGGAGCCGTAAACGCCTGCCCAGAGTTGTACACCCACGTGGCATTCAGCGTCCATGCGTCGTTGAGCCGATAGATAGCCACGATGTTGATGTCGTGACGGCGGTCGTTGTTGGCATCATACCACTGGCCCTGACTGATGCCGTCGATGCGCGTCTGCGACCACGACAGCGTATAGCCAACCCAGCCCGTCAGCCGTCCTGTGTTCTTACGGGCGCACAACTCAGCACCATAGCCCCTGCCCTCGCCTGCCAGTACCAGTCGTTCAATCTCGATGGCCGATGCAAAGCTGATGCCGTCGCGATAGTCCAGCACGTTGTTGACACGACGGTAATATCCCTCCAGCGAGAAGTCGTAGTCCTGACGGGGTGTCATATAGAACACACCCAGACTAACTTGGTCGGCCACCTCGGGCTTCACCAGATTGCTGCTGATGGTATAACGGTCGAAAGGGGTTGTCGTGCTCTGGCTGCGCAGGGCGTGTATGTTCTGCGATGTGCGGCTGTAGCCAGCCTTCACGCTCCATTGCTCCGTGGGCTGAAAGACCATGCTCAGGCGAGGCTCCACGGTGACGTGTGTCTTGACGGGACGGTTCTTCGTGCGCTTGTAAAGCCATGTGATGTTGCCCTTCTCGTCAACATCGTAGTAGTACGGCCCACCCAAGGCCGAGAATGCCGTCAGGCGAACACCAGCCGACAGCGTCCATCGGTCGGCAGGACTGTACTGCCAGTTCAGCCAAGCCGCATTGTCCCATGCCTTGCGCTGCTCCTTCTCGTGATTAGCCATGCGCGTCCATTCTGCCGACTTCACATCCGTCAGCATCGACTGCAAGCCGGCATTCAGTTCATGCTGACCCAGCACGAGGCGGAAATCCTGACGCAGCCCGGCATGACGGATATGCCCCTGATAGGCAATGTTCATACCCAGTATGTTGATACCGTTGTCGGTATCGTAGGACGAAGCAAACAAGGTGGTTTGCGAAGTGGACTGCCCACGGAACTGATGCAGCCACGACAGACTGCCCGCCAGATTGGTCCACTGCATATCCACCATGTCGGTGAGTGCCGTCTTGTCGTGACTGGCAAACAGCGAGAGGAATACACGGTCGCGCTCGCCTACCTTATAGTCGAGCTTCAGATTGGTATCATAAAAGTAAAGGGAATTGTCGCGATAGTCGTCGGTCAGCTTCAGAAACAGGTCGGCATACGAGCGGCGCACATTGAAAAGCAACCCTAACCTGTCCTTCACAACGGGGCCTTCAACAGAGCCTTTAGCCGACAACAGCCCAATACTGACATTACCACCCCAGCGGTCGGTACGCCCCGCACGGCTGGTCAGGTCGAACACCGCCGACGAAGCACCGCCATACTGCGCTGGTACCAGTCCCTTATAAAGCGTAGCTGTAGCCAGCGCATTGTCATTGAATGTAGAGAAGAGGCCAGCCAAGTGGCCGATATTATAGACGGGAGCCTTGTCGTAGAGAATCGTGTTCTGCGCCGACGTACCACCACGCACCTGAAAACTGCTGGAGCCATCGCTTTCAGCCTTCACACCCGGCAGCAGTTGCAACGAGCGCATCACGTCGACCTCGCCAAAAAGGGCTGGGGCTGCAACAAGCTCCTTCAGCTGAAGTTGCTCCGCTCCGATTTGCACCGAACCGATGCGGCGCTGTGCGTTGTTGGCATTGACTATCACCTCTTGCAGTTGCTGCTCTTTTACCGTCGTAGTGTCCTGTGCATCAGCCACCAATGGGAATAATGCTATCAGCAGTATGCTAAGTCTATTCATGGCTGCAAAGATACGAATAAGCCAGTAAAGAGCCAAATTTATGTGCTAAAAAACGTTTATGGAATAGACATTTGCCCGTTTGATACGTCTAAAATAACAGACAATATTTAAACTATTAATCAGATTTTATGAAGAAGATTTTTCTCATGGCTGTTGCTGGCCTGTTCTGTCTGTCGGCCAGCGCACAGTATCCCCAGCTGACCGATGAGGCCAAGCACCTCATTGACCAGCAGAAAGCCCAATGGAAAGCCCATAGCGACTCTGCCTGGGAGGTTGCGTTCCCCATCGTTGTAAAGGAGGCTAAGGAGGGGCGTCCCTATGTGCCCTGGGCATCTCGTCCCTACGACCTGCGTCAGGCTAAGATACCCGCATTCCCCGGTGCTGAGGGTGGTGGTATGTTCACTTTCGGCGGACGTGGTGGCAAGGTGCTGACCGTTACCAATCTGAACGACGACGGCCCCGGCTCGTTCCGCTGGGCCTGCGAACAGGGTGGTGCCCGCATCGTGGTGTTCAATGTTTCGGGCATCATTCGCCTGAAGTCGCCCATCTATGTGCGTGCTCCGTATATCACCATTGCCGGCCAGACGGCTCCGGGCGACGGTGTTATCATTGCTGGTGAGTCGTTTCAGGTAGACACCCACGACGTGATTGTGCGTCACATGCGCTTCCGCCGTGGTGAGACACTGGTAACCAACCGTGAAGACTCTTTTGGTGGCAACCCTGTGGGCAACATCATGATTGACCACTGCTCGTGCGAATGGGGACTTGACGAAAACATCTCTTTCTACCGTCACATGTTCGATATGCACGATGGCAAGCCCAACCGCAAGGAACCGACCGTCAACGTGACTATTCAGAACACCATATCGGCCAAGGCTCTTGACACATGGAACCACGCTTTCGGTTCAACCATCGGCGGCGAGAACACCACCTTTATGCGTAACCTGTGGGCTGACAACACGGGTCGTAACCCCAGCATCGGATGGGGCGGTGTGTTCAACTATATAAACAATGTGGTCTACAACTGGGTACACCGCACGGCTGACGGCGGTGAGTTTACCACCATGTCGAACTTCATCAACAACTACTATAAGCCCGGCCCATTGACTCCGAAGAACACGCCCGTAGGCCACCGCATCGTGAAGTCGGAGAGCCGCTCGCAGGGACTGTTCCCTTTCAAGCAGTTCGGACGCGTTTATGCCGTGGGTAACATCATGGAGGGTTATCCTGAGATTACCAAGGACAACTGGAACGGTGGCATTCAGACAGCCGACAAGGATGGTGACATGGACGAAACGGAGAAAGCACTGATGCGCTCCAACGAGCCTTTCGAGATGCCTTACCTGAAAATCATGGGCACAGAACAGGCTTTCGACTGGGTGCTGTCGAATGCTGGTGCCACTATCCCCTGCCGCGACATTGTTGACCAACGCATCTGCGACGAGGTACGCACCGGGCAGGCTTACTATGTGAAAGACTATGAGAAGAGCATGGCCACTAAGGAAAAGAAGACGGGTGTGAAGCAGAATCCCTACGGAGATATGTGGGGTCTGCATGACAAGTCGAAGAATGAAGAAGGGCTCTTCAAGTATCGCCGCCTGCCAAAGGACTCTTACAAGCAGGGAGTTATCACCGACCCACGCCAGATGGGCGGCTATCCTGAATACAAGGCATGGGAGCCATATATTGACACCGATGGCGACGGTATGCCCGATGAATGGGAGAAGCAGTACGGACTGAACCCCAACGACCCGACGGATGCCCAAAAGGACTGCAACGGCGATGGCTATACCAATATTGAGAAGTATATCAATGGTATCAACCCCAACACCAAGACCGACTGGCGCAACCTGAACAACAACTACGACACACTGGCCGCCAAGGGTAAACTGATGTAAGCGTATGAAAAAGGTTCTGTATACAGCACTCATGTCGCTGTTCACCCTGACAATATCCGCACAGACCGTCGCCCTCAAGACTGAAGGCCAAGACCCTAAGTATGTGGAGACCATCAAAGGCCGTGCCCAGAAGATAGTCGACGGCTTGCAGTTGACGGATGCCCAAAAGGCAGAGAACGTGCGCAACATCATTGCCAACCGTTATTTCCTGCTAAACGACATCCACTCGAAGTACGACAAGACGCAGCAGGATGCACGCGATGCAGAGCTTTACAAACACCACTTTGAACTGGCCTCGGCCCTTGCCCTCTACTTGACCGACGAGCAGATTGATGCCGTAAAGGACGGCATGACCTATGGCCGACTGAAGCGTGACTACAAAGCGATGCTGGAGATGATTCCCTCGCTGACCGAGCAGGAAAAGGCACAGGTGCTTATCTATCTTAAAGAGGCGCGTGAATATGCTATGGACGGTGGCGACTCGAAGCAGAAGCACTGGTGGTTTGACAAATATCGCGGACGTACCAACAACTGGCTCTCTGCCCGTGGCTACAATCTGGACAAGGAGCGCGAGAACTGGCAGAAAAGAATAGAAGAACAAAAGACAAAACAAAAATGAGAAGACAACTATTAGTCGCTCTAATTGTATCATTCGTTATTCCATCGGTAGCCCAAGAGCTGCCGATGGATTATTCCTATTGTGGCTACCATCGCTCGGAACAGCCTATCCCGTCAGCAAAGGTAGCTACCTATGTGCAACCATCGGGCAGTGACGATGCTGCAACGCTGCAAGCGGCTATCGACTGGGTGAGCCGACAGAAACCTGACAAGACAACAGGACTGCGCGGTGCCGTACTGCTCGGAGAAGGTACGTTCACGCTGAGCGAACCACTGCGCATACGCACCAATGGTGTCGTACTGCGTGGCAGTGGGCGCAACAAGACCATACTGCGCAAGACGGGCTACGACCGTGGAGCTCTTATCTATATAGAAGGTACGCACAATATCGTCATAAAAGACACCCTCAACGTAGCTGATACACCAGTAGGCTCACTTACCTGTTCTGTGCAGGGTGCTAATATCCCATCTGTTGGCTCCCATATCGCTATCTGGCGACCCTCTACCCAACAATGGCTCGAATCGCTGAACTGCCAGTCGTTTGGTGGAGGCAAGCGCATGGGCTACTGGGCATGGCATCCGGGTGATATAGACCTGTACTGGCACCGACAGGTGACAGCTGTTAAAGGCAAGGAACTCACGCTGGATGCGCCTATCACCATGACCATCGAAGACCGTTGGGGAGGTGCCAAGGCTATCGTCTACGAACAGTTAGGACTCGTCAGCGAATGTGGTATTGAGAACCTGTCGCTCGAATCAGACTATAACCACGCCTTGCCAATGGACGAAGACCATTGCTGGGATGGTATCTATGTGGCTGATGTCGAAAACTGCTGGGTGCGCATGGTGAACTTCCGTCACTTTGCAGGTTCTGCCGTTATCGTTCAGAAGTCGGCACAGCAGGTGACTATCGAGGATTGCCAGTCGCTACAACCGATATCTGAGATAGGCGGTCTGCGCCGCCGCACATTCCTGACCTTTGGCGAGAAGATACTCTTCCAGCGCTGTTACTCGGAACATGGCATCAACGATTTTGCCATAGGCCATACAGCTCCGGGGCCCAATGCTTTCGTGCAATGCGACAGCTATGAGTCGCTGGGGCCCAGTGGAGCCATCTCGTCATGGGCACCCGGAATCCTGTTTGACATTGTGAATATTGACGGCAACGATATCGTGTTCAAGAACTGGGAACTGGAGAAGTTCGGTGCTGGATGGAGTACGGCCAACAGTACCATGTGGCAGTCGACTGCCGCAGGCTTATTCTGCTATTCGCCTGACACACTGAACCGCAACTACTCTAAAGGTTGTTGGGGACAGATTATGGGTAATGGTGAGTACAGCGAAATGAATGAGCACGTAAAACCCTATTCGCTTTTTGCCTCGCAACTGGAAAAACGGTTAGGTCATGATGTTAAGGCGCAGTGCCGTGTATTGGAGCGCAACACCAATGCGTCGTCATCGCCTACCATTGAGCAAGCCATGCAGATGGCAGAAGAAGCATTGAAGCCCCGCCTGACATTGCAACAATGGATTGACGCTGCTCGTTTTGAGGGCGATACGACACCTGCCAAGCTCTTTACCAAAGCATCCAGCACTACCAAAGACCAGCCTTCCACCTATGCCATTACCAATGGTTGGCTGACGCAGGACGGTAGCGTGCTGGCAGGTGGCAAGCATCAGACACCTTGGTGGAACGGCCGCACCACTGATGCTGCTATGGCAAAAGCAAAGATAGCCCTGACACGATTTGTACCCGGGCAGGAAGGCAGGGGCGGCACTGACCGCATAGACAGCGTAATAGCTGAGATGCAACGCAGCCATACGCTGCTGTTCAGTCAGAACTACGGCCTGTGGACAGACCGCCGGCGCGACGACCACGAGCGCATCCGCCGTAAGAACGGTGACGCATGGGCTCCCTTTTATGAACAGCCCTTTGCCCGCACTGGTAGAGAATTAGCATGGGACGGAATGTCGAAATACGACCTAACCACCCTGAACAAATGGTATTTCTGGCGACTGCAACAGTTTGCTAAAAAGACTGAGCCCATCGGTATGCTGCTGAAGAACCAGCATTACTTCCAGCATAACATTTTAGAGGCTGGCGCTCACTGGGTGGACTGCCCGTGGCGCACGGCTAATAATGTGAATGGTACGCCGTTCTTAGAACCCGTCAACTTCACAGGCGACAAGCGCATCTTCACGGCTACCTTGTTCTATGACATCACCAATCCGACAATGCGCGAGTTGCACCGCCAGTATATCCGTCAGTCGCTGGATGCCTTTAAGGGACAGCCTAACGTTATCCACTCCATTGGCGAGGAGTTTACTGGTCCGCTGCATTTCGTACAGTTCTGGCTTGATGTGGTGGCTGAGTGGGAACAGGAAAATGGTCAGGTGTTGGTTGACTTGGCCGTCAATAAGGACGTGCAGGATGCTATCCTAAACGACCCCGTGCGCTCAAAGACGGTTGATATCATTGACATTGAGCAGTGGTTCTACCATAACAAGGGCGAGTATGCCCCGCAGGGTGGCGTAAACATGGCTCAGCGCCAGTATATGCGCAAGATTAGGACAGGCAGCGCCCGCTTTGAAGATGTCTATCGCGCTGTCAGTGAATATCGCACAAAGTATGGTAAAGCTGTGGTCTACTCGGCTCAGAAGCACCCTGAAATGTGCTGGGCCTCACTAATGGCGGGCGGCTCGTGTGCTGCCATTCCTGTCAAAGACCCAGTATTCTTGCATAGCATTGCATCGATGCAACCCACCAAAATGGGTGACAACTATGCGCTGGAGGGTACCGACGGCATAGTGGTGTATATGGTGCAAAACGATAGCCAACAAGTAACATTGCCTACGAAAGACACCTATATATTATATCGAATAGACACGGAAACGGGTCAGATAAAACGACTGCGGACGGTACGCGGTGAGACAACACTACAGGAACGAGGTGTTTTCTGGTTGCAGAAAAAGTAAGATTTCAATGGGAAAAATGGGGTAAATACCAATTTTTCCCATTTCTTAACTGTTTTTTTGCACGAAGTATTTGTTTTTTCCATATCTTTGCAAGTGAAAACAAACTACTTCAAAACAAAACTGACCTTTACTACATGACAAATAACAATCTTAAAGCCAGAACCCGTGAGCTCGTGACTGAGTTCTGCAACGGCGACAATCAGGCTTTTGCTCAGTTGTACGACCTGTATATACAGATGTTGTTCAACTACGGCATGAAGCTGACCCAAGACAAGGAGCTGCTGAAAGACTGCATCCACGATGTTTTTGTCAAACTGTACAAGAAGCGTAGCGACAAGCAAACCATCAACAATCTGGGTTCCTATCTGATTATCTCACTGAAGAACCGCCTGTTCGACGAGTTCCGCCGCCAGACATTTGCCACGGAAGAGGCTGCAGAAAACTATGAATACAGCTTCTCGGTAACCGACGTAGAGAATGACTATCTGCACACTGAGCACGAACTGATTCAGTCAGAACAGGTGGCTCACCTGATGCGGAACCTTACCCGCCGCCAGCGTCAGGCCATCACCTTATATTATATAGAGGAGCGGAAATATGACGAAATCTGCCAGATTATGCAGATGAACTACCACTCGGTGCGCAACCTGATGCACCGCGGAATGCTGAAGCTGCGCGAGGCAGCCGTATAATTCCAGCCATACAATGATGACATAACGGAGTGTTTTTCGTCTTAAAAGAAAAAGACGGAGAACTTGAAACAAACCATTTACACTAAAGTTAACGATTTTCTGCGAGACGACGACTTCATTCGCTATGTGTTAGATGCCTGTACTGATAAGGAGTCTTACTGGGCATCTTATTTGAATGCTGCGCCGAAAATCCGCTCTGCTTACCTGAAAGCCTACCACATTCTAACCCATTTAGATGATTGCGACCTGCTATCACCTGAGGAGGTAGCGTGCCTGAAAGAGCGCATCAGCCACTCGCTGCACACCGTCGTCAACTAAATCAAATCCTA
This sequence comes from uncultured Prevotellaceae bacterium, assembly GCA_947174945.1. GTDB lineage: Bacteria > Bacteroidota > Bacteroidia > Bacteroidales > Bacteroidaceae > Prevotella. Next base: position 40,306 of record CAMWKZ010000009.1, read on the forward strand.
AAATTTATCTCGGTAATTCAAGAATGAAACGGCAACCATCATGGTAGCTGGTATCAAGCGTTAGGTCGCCTCCAAGACCTAAGACATGACGCTTGCTAAGTGGCAAGCCAAGTCCGAGACCTTCAGAAAGGTCGTTTACCTTGGCAAACGACTGATATATCTGCTCACGATATTCCTCGGCAATGCCAGGCCCTGTATCCTGAACAATAAAGCGGATGGTGGTGTCCATCAGTAATATACTAAGTGACACGTTCTGTCCGTCAGAATACTTGGCAGCGTTATATAGCAATTCCCGAAGACCACGCATCAGATAGACATGGGTGGTAAGGATACTGAAATCGTCGGACACATCGGTATTCATGCTGACAGATACGTCAGGGAAAAGTTTCTTCATATAGGAGATACACTCACGTGCCAGCTGATTGCAAGATACGATGTCGTTCTTCTGATTCTTTAGTTCTTCTGAAATACCTGTGTCGGAACTATCGAACAACATCAGCACCATGCGGCTAAGCAAGGCCGAATTGTGCGTCATCATATTAGCAATGCTGGCCACCTCCTCATTAGACAGCATACTCTGCGGTGCGTCATCGGGGGATGATGTGTCAAAACTATCGCACAACACTTGTGCAAAACCCATGATAATGTTAAGCGGCGTGCGTATCTGATGTGTTATGTTCTGAATGAAAGTGGTTTTCTGCCTTACCGATTCCTCAGCCAAGTGAGTGGCTTTGTCCAGCTCTTCGTTGCGCTCATGGGTTCTATCCATCGTGTAGCGTACACTGCCCAGATGGAAGTTGAGCGACTGCTGCATGGCAGCAAAGTTATTTTGCAAACGACCAATAACATCCTCGCGACGAGTAGGAGGAATCACTTCATCATATTGTCCATCGGTTATGAGCTTCGACAAACGTAGCAATCTATTAAGGGGCCTGATGGCGCGCGTGATGACACTATGGCAAAGCAACAGGATGACAAACAGACCAATGACGATAACACCTGTAATGATGTAGGCCAGTCGGTGATAGCTGCGCAGAACTTGGTTTTCAGGACAAACCAGTGCTAGGCTCCAGTCAGTGCCTGAGATGGGACAATAGCACACCATGCAAGGCTTATTGTCAATAACGATATGCAGAACACCCTGATTACCTGCGGTCATCTCGTGCCCCAAAGCTATAAGGTCGGCATTGTTATGAGGGTCTGCATCGCTGAAGATTGTTTTATGAAAAAGTCGCGTGCTATCAGGATGTATAAGATAATGACCCTCATTATCAATAATCGTAAAGTAGGCATCGGAATAGGGAAGGGCGACCTCATTAATAGTCTGAGCCAGCTGGGGCAACGAAAGGCTGGCAGAGATAACACCAACGAAACGGCCATCGGCACGATAGACGGGCTTACAATAGGAAGCAGTAAGCTCTGTGCTATAGGGAGTTCTTTCGTTGTTATCATCGGAAGGCTCTATCCAACAGGCATACCCCAACCGTCGAGGAGTTTTATACTGCACCTTATCAGAATAGTCGCACTCTGACTCGCGGACAGTAATAACAGAGTCGCCGCTACGCACACTATTGACCGAGAAAAAGCGGCCATCTTGAGTTATGACATTTGGTTCAATAATAATAGAACAGCTATTAACGTGACTGTTGAGTGATACAACGTTATACGAGATAGAGGCCAGCGACTGAGGCTCCAACCGCTCACCAACCAGCCACTCGTTAGCATTAACAGCCGTCTCAATAGTATTCATATCCATTCTGACACGCTGGAGCATAGTGTTAAGCACACTATTGGCATGGCTGGTAGCTTGTTCACGGATGAAATAGCGTGACTGCAGGAAAAACACACCCAGTGAAAGAATAAAGATGGGAACAGCTATCAGCAGGACACTCAGACTGAACTTCGTGGCAAGGCGGCGGCGTATGCTAATCATGGGCTCCCTCCTTTCCTGTGTCGTTCTCGGCTGTGTCAAGCATCTGGCCCAGCAGGTCGGTAATGACTTTACTCTGCTGCTGAATAGTCTCAGCAGCTTGACAAGCCTCTTGGCGACTGATAGGTTGCTGGGTATCACACAACGTAGCCACGCTCTGACTAATAACAGCAGCAGGCTCTTGCATCTGGTTGGTCATGTGGTGCAGGAAAGCCGTCTTCATACGGTCGGCCTCCTGAGCCTTGCGGTATGCGTTGCGTAGCACATTACCTCGCTCATACAGCGTATTGGTCAGCTCCTCCAACTGACTGACATAGTGAGCCAGCGACTGTTGCATCTTCTGGAAATGGTCTTGCAACTTTCCTATCTCATCATTGCGACGAGTATAGGGTATCGTCTCGTCGTAATGGCCAGCGGCAATACGCTGAACTGAGTGGGTGAGCAAGCGTAAGGGACGCACCTGTCGATGGATAACCATACCACAAAGTACAAAAAAGAGCAGTATTCCTATAATGGCTATGCCCAGCACATAATAGTGCAACAAGTTGTATTCGCTAAAAACATCATCCTCAGGCTCTACGATACCTATGCTCCAGCCCAGTCTCTCCATTGCACGCCCAGGCACTGCAGAACGTCTGAAGGGTTTGTAGAACACATAGTTATTAGAGCCATTAAGCTGAAACGACTTATATCCAGTCTGGCCAGCCAGCATCGCCTCGGCAAATTCGCGCACACTGGGATTGGCTCCGTTCTTTGTCTGAGTGAACACGGTCTGATAAAACAGTTTGGTCGTGTCAGGATGGGAAATAAACGTACCGTCACGCCCCAACAACATAGCATAACCGTGAGGCGAAGGCTTGACGGCCTCCAAAATCCGAGTGAGCGCACTCAGTGACACATCTACCGCAATCACCCCCCCCAATTTTTCGCTATTCTGATAATAAAAGGGCAGACTGAATGTGATGATGGGTTCGTCTTCGCCCTTTATCGGAAGCCAGCAGGGGCGGCCCGTCTTCATGGGCTGTGCATACCATGCCTGCTCCGTATAGGGCCGACGACCAAAAGAGGACGGCGTGATGATTTCTGAATTGTCATCGGCATAATCTTGCCGACGGGCATAGGCCATAAACAAGTCGTGGCCAGCAAAAAAATGAGGTTCAAAGGCAATGGCACATCCTACGATATAGGGATTACACGCTACCGCCTGACGGCTGTATGAAAGCATCTGTTCCTTGTCGTCCAGATGAGCCGATAAATCATAGTAAATATTACCTGTAGTCTGCTCCGCACTCAACAGCACATTGTCAATATGCTGATGGGTGCCGTCCAGCGTCTCCGCAGCCATCTCTAACGCTTCGCGCTTCAATGCCATACGCGAGAAATGGAACACCACCGCCATTGATGCCAACAGCAGAACAGCTACGGCACCAGTAACCATCAGACTAAGTCTGGCGGATAAGGTTTTGGTGATTATCTTGGGCATTTTAAGCATTCCGCCTGCAAAGTTAGGAAAAATACTGCGAATCTATTGTATATTTACACTAAAAAGTTTCAAAAAAACATTCATTCTCCTAACAAAAGCCCAGCTACCATCCCTATTGCTTCACCCAAATCAGCTGCTTGGTATCGTAGCCACGATGCTGAGCCTCATCAAGTATCAGGGTCTTGATACTGTCAGAAAGTTGTGGTGTGCGAGAGAGAATCCACAGATACTCATCGCTGCCACTGCCAATAAGTGCATACTGATAATCAGAGTCAACAAGCATAACCCGATAATCAGAATAGAACGGGCCAAAGAACGACACACGCAGCACGGCAGGCACATCCGTCAGCTTGGCCTTACCCTCAGCAGTCTGCAACTCTCCGTCCTTAATGCCCGTGTTCAGCACGTCAATGTCGCCATCGTCACGCAGCACATAGTTAGCCTTCGTCTGCTCCATACCCCGTTCAAAGCGATGGTCGAAACGCGCTATCTCATACCACGTGCCTAAGAACCGCTGCAAATCCAGCTCACTCACTACCGAATTGTCCACCGTCAGCTCGCTGCATCCCGCCAGCAAGCTAACCATAAGAACTAAAAGAATCTTCTTCATAGCCAATTAATAAAGGTAATTAATGCGTTGTTGTTTCTCTCTGGTGCAAAGATACAAATTTTATTGAAAACAGCTAATTCTTCCCCTGAGTTTTTGCGAATTTGGTTAAAAAGCACTTAAAACCAATAGGAATGTAAGGCTTCTTTTGGCGAAGTCAGGATAAAGTCTTACTTTTGCAACATAAAACCAAACAGATGTTATTTTAACGGCAATTATATCGCTTAAAACAAAATATAATTTAAGTTAGTTATGGCAGACTATACAGAATATTCGGCTCCTGAGCTGGTAAAGATGCTTGGTGTTCGCTTCAAAGACTATCGTTTGCGTGCCCAACTGACACAGAAGGATGTGGCAGAACTAACGGGATTGACCATTCCGACCATCCAGCGTTTCGAGAACGGAATGTCGGGCAATATTTCGTTGGGCACATTCCTGCTACTGACAAAAGCCATCGGCTGCATCAATGGACTTGACGAGCTGATGCCCGAACAGCCAGAGTCACTCTATCTGTATAACGACAATAACAAGAAAGCACAACGGGTGCGTCATAAAAAAGAATAAGCTATGAGAGAATTTCTGAAAGTAATGTTATGGGACAAGGAGATTGGCCGTCTTGCTTGGCATGAGGGTCGAAAGTTAGCTTACTTCAACTATAACCCCGAGTTCATCCGAGAAAATCTTGATGTGGCTCCACTCGTTGCGTCTATTCGTAACCCGATGAGTACGCGAGCCATATTTGGCGAGACAGAGCGTATCTACCAGAAGTTACCATCCTTCATTGCTGACTCCTTACCCGATGCCTGGGGTAACCAGCTCTTTGAACAATGGAGGAGGCAGAACCATATTTCAGGCCGTAATGTCACCCCGTTGGAGAAACTGGCCTTTATTGGCAAACGTGGCATGGGGGCATTGGAATTTATTCCAGAGATAGACCGCGGCCTTGTTATAGATAACATCAACATTAAGGCATTGGCCGACCTTGCCGAGAAGATTCAAAACGAAAGAGAGAATATCCGAATCGAAGCAGACGAGGAATTGACACTTCATTCGTTGATTGCCGTTGGCACATCGGCAGGCGGTCGTCAGCCAAAGGGTATTATTGCCATAAACCCAAAGACTAGCATAATACGGTCTGGTCAGATTAAGACAGACCCAGACTTTGAGTATTACATCTTGAAGTTCGGTAATAAAGAACGCTCTACCGCCGAATTGGAACAAACATATTATGAGATGGCACTCATGGCTGGCATCAATATGATGGAGTCTCGCTTGATGTGCGTAGAAGGAGTAAAACACTTTTTGACAAAACGCTTTGACCGTGACCAGACGGGAAAGCTACATACGCAGACGCTCGCAGCTATCTATCCCGAAGCCGACAGTTATGAGCAACTGCTGACAGTCTGCCGCAAACTCCATCTGCCCGAAGTTGATTGTCAGGAGGTGTTCCGTCGCTTGGTGTTTAACATCCTTGCCAACAACACTGACGACCACAACAAGAATTTTACGTTCCTCATGGATAAAAAAGGGGTATGGCGACTCTCACCAGCATACGACATGACCTATATATTCGACACTGGAGGCTACCTGCCTAACAAAGAGCATTGCCTGATGACTGGCGGAAAATTACAGGATATCACCCATGATGATATTATCTCTTTTGCCGCAGAATGCGGCATCCGCCAGCCTGAATCTATTATTCGCAAGGTAACTGCTGCTATATCATCTTTCAGAGAATTGGCTCAAAGAAATAATGTCCGCGAAGAATGGATTGGACGAGTAGAAAATTGTCTAAATCAACATCTTTCCTCATGGGGATATGTTCCCAAAGAGCAATCCTTTGCTTTCAGCATTGACGGACATGAAGTGACAGCCACTCATGTCGAAGCCGCCTATAAGGGAAACTACCACCTTTTGGCCACTATTGATGGATGTCAGCTGAAATACGTACTTCGTACAGGCACAGACGAACACGAAGCAATCACCAGCAAAGGATTATCCAATCTCACAGAGAATGAACTAAAGCCCCTTGTTGAGAAATATCTTTTGCCTAAAATAACATGAAGCTAACAAATTCAGCATAGATAATGTTTTTTTATATTTTCACAAATAATAATGAAGCAAGCATTCTCTATCAGAAATAGAATAATAAAACTTGCAAAGTAAAAAAATATTAACTACCTTTGCAGCCGCTTTTATTGATACTCTATTACAAGTTTATGAAACAGCCCTTGATTAGCATTATTATACCAGTATATAACGGAGAAAAATACCTTCGCCCATGTATTGAATCTATCCTGAGGCAATCATATCAGAACTGGGAATTATTATTGATTGATGACGGAAGCCATGACTGCTCCGGAGCGATTTGCGATGAATATACTACCGACCCTCGCATCACTGCGATACATAAGCAGAATGGCGGACAGGCAGCTGCACGTAACGAAGGAGTTAGCATGGCAAAGGGCGACTACATTAGTTTCATTGACTGTGACGACTGGCTGGAGCCAGATATGTATGAGCAACTAATCAACACATTACAGGCACAGCAGGCTGAGATTATTATCTGTGGGTATTATGAAGAATATGCAACACGCACGAAGGAGGTCAATAACGATGGCCAGATGACCTGCTATAAATCCAGTGAAGCACTAAAGATGATATTAGAAAACAAGTTTGGCAGTTATCTGTGGTCTATGCTATTCCATCGCAGTGTGGTACAGGAATCCATGCCTAACTTGAATCCTTATGAAGACCATGCTACCGTTTTCAAATGGATTTCTCATGCTAAACGGGTTGTGGTATGGCATCGTGCATTCTATCACTATCGCCAGTTACAAAGTAGTTCGATGCATTCTTATAACCCCACGGACGGGAATCACTTTTTCTTAGCCGTTAAGGAGCGTTATTATTATACTGCTGAAAAGAAACTACTGCCAGGATGGGAGCAACAAAACCGCAGGCTCTATATACGCAGCTGCATGAAAGCGGCGAAAGACCTTGCCCGTATGCCACATTACACCCAAGAGATACAGCACAATATAGAAGATATTAGAAACGAGTTATATCAATTTCTACCCATCAAACTCCAAGAGGTTGGAATAAAACATTGGATTCGCTTGCATTTGTTAATGACAAACGTGAATACCTATGTCCGTATTCTCCGATTGTCATCCATTTTCTCCTTAGGCAAACGGAGGAAAGAGAAAAGCCTGATTTCCTAAATGATATGTTGGAGTAACTCATCGAAATACCCAAAGGACTTCTCCGTCAGTGGCTGGTTGGCATCCATTATCCAGCAGAGTGGCGTATCATGATACATAGAAGCAACCAGAGTGAAGGTACTGGGGGCTCCTATCAAATAGTCGCAGCAAGACAAAAGATATAGGTCTTCGCCGGGATTACCTTCTGGAAATACCACTGTACAGTCTTTCAAGGACTGCCGGAAATATTCTCTGTCAAGTTTCTGGTCATTGCCACAGATAAAGACTGTTACCGTTTGCTGGGGGTGTAATGCCAGAAACTGATGGATATACGACAGGTATTGCTCGTCTGTATAATAATATTTCCCGTTGTACCATGTACGATAATCGCCTCGGCGAATGTGTACACCTAAACGAATATCACTTCCGTGTAATTGCTTCAGCAATTCATTTACAGGCGACATGACAGCCTCTTTGAAAGCAAAAAGCTCTATGATTTCCTGTTTGTACTTTAGAAACAAGTCATGCCAAGGTACCCACCATCCTTCAACCAAGACAAGGTGGTTTTTCTGCATAGTGGCTTCAAGGCTGGTAGTGTCAGGGTTATCAGCTTGATGAAACCCAACAACAGGTATTAGTCTAAACTTGGCTGCATATTTGGCAAACAGATAGACAAAAAAGTTATGGTATCGTGTACTGCAAATACGAAAATATTGGTATTTATAAGCAAAACGCATCGACATGGTCTTACGGCCATGTTCCCTACCCCAGGCATAAACATGTCCGTATTGCAGTATGTTGTTACACATACGTCCTTTGTCTCGTACAAATATCATCATTCTTTAGTCCTTGGTACAACTTTTCCGTTGACTGTCATAAAGCATCTGTCAAATTCCTCACGGGTTCGTTTCCAGCGATTATGCGTCCAGAGCCATAACTCAGGCTGACGCTGGATAGACTCTTCCAACATCCGATAATAAATATCCGTAGCTTCAAACTCCTTCAATGCTTCGGGAGTACGAGTTATTAGACGGAATGTTGCTTCATAATAACCCCGCTTGACTCGCTTAACATCCAAGAAAAACAGAGCTTGACCATATTTTCTGGCAATACGTTCTGTGCCCGTCATCACTGGTGTGTCATGATTCAGGAACTGACACCAATGATGGATGTTGTTCCAATATGGTACTTGGTCGCCAATATAGCCAATAACCGTAGGCTTATTCATACGCTTATACTCTATTGTCTTGCCAAGAATATCAGTTAGGGCAATACACTCAGCCCCCCACCGCTGACGCACACGCAAGAAGAGAGCATCGAAAACAGAATTTTCCAGTGCATGGTAGAGTTGTCCACAATGAGCCTGAGACGATGTCCATAGTGGCAGAGAGGTAATCCATTCCCAGTTGAAGATATGTCCTAAGTAAACAGCGCAAGACTGTCCGTCAGCAACGCATTCGTTCACTTGCTCTATTCCCTTAAACACCATGCGGCGGGTCATTTGCTGCTTACCCATAGTGAGCAGTTTTATAGTCTCAACAAAATAGTCACAGAACCTATGATAGAAGCAACGCTCAATACGACGCAACTCATCCTTACTCTTATCCGGGAAGGAAGATGACAGGTTACGGCTTACCACTTTTCTGCGATAGCCAAGCACCAAATAAACTATAACATAAAGAAAATCGGACAATATGTAATGAACCCGCAGTGGTAGAAGCGAGAGGACATACCATATACTGTATAAAATATTATAGACTATCTTCATGGCTGCAAAGGTAAGGAATAATCACCAATTAAGCAAAAGTTTTGTGCCTACTTTTTTATATAGCATCTTTCCTTCTAACCCTTTTCTCTCAACCGCTTCTCAATAATCTTTACCACCAATACAAATTGATACTGGGCAGCCAACATAGAGCGGATTAGTCCGCGCGAGCCCATCCGATAGCCTCCACTCAGAACATAGCTCTTAAAGAACCGCCAAATGGGACGCCATATCAAAGCACCCATCCCATAACCTTTATCAGACTTCTTTTCTACCTCATTGTCCGTATATTCGTTCATTTTTGCGATATACTCGTGCATGGTCTCATCCATCAGATGTAGCAAACAAGCCTGCTTATTACCCTTGAGCTTATCTACTCGGCCCTGCACCTTTGGAAATGTATGAACGAAAGGCGGCCAGTAAGTTCCCTCACGAATAAAGAAACGTAATTGGTAATCGTAGTGGAAGTCGCGTACAAACATCCCCATGAATATATTTTGACGCGGGATATAGTAACCATTTGCACAATCAGGAAGCTCTATTATCTTATAAAGCTCGCTACGTAGTTCTGGAGTTACGACCTCATCGGCATCAACAACAAGTACCCATTTGTTTGTGGCTGACTGTATGGCAAATGTACGTGCAGGCTCAGCACTCTTATGATTAGCTTTGGGAAAAGTGACAATACGGCAACCATGCTTCTGAGCGATGGCAAGCGTATGGTCTGTACTCTCCATGTCGCAAATGAGTATCTCATCAAAGTCCTTAACAGCCGTCAGCACCCTGTCCAGATGCTGTTCAGCGTTATAGGTGTTGATAACTACTGATATTTTATTTTCGCCATTATACATCTTTATAACTTTTTTCCAAATCTAACAAATGAAAATTATGCTGGCGTTGATGCTCTGCGTCAGGTAGTATCATATAGTCTCCGTACTTTTGCTTCAGATACTCGTCGGCTTTTTCCACTCCCCATACGGTTGCATTCTCAAACAATACGGGAGTGGGGGTACCAAGAGAAGACTTCTCAATCACCCCCTTCAATCCGTCATCATGGTCTACTACCAATGAACATTCATCGTAATCATATTCTTTTTGCAGTTGACGAATTTTTTCCTGTAATCCTTGCATGGTGTACAGTTTCCTGCATAACAGGGGCAACCAAGAAGATGCTCCATGACCATGCTTGAAGGGGTCTCTATGCACGAAGTACAGTGCCTTCTTCAGCCATTGATAATAAATGAAATGAATGCGCTGACGCACTCTTGACTTCGGCATACCGTCAAGAGGAAACACATCTATATATATGCCACCGACATAACGTAAATGCTGACGCTCAACAAGTGTTGTACTGGCATCTTGCAATTTTGCAAAGGGCAAAGGGTATCGTTCAGGGTCGGTCTCAAAGCTAACCATCTCCAGAGGCTCAGGCAACCATTCTTTGGCATGACTTACCAATAGGTCGTAATCACGTCGTGGCATGGCAATATCCAAATCATCATCCCACGGAATAAATCCGCCATGCCGCACGGCACCAAGCATACTGCCCGCCCACAGGTAATAACGAAGGTTATGCTTTTCGCAGACTTGATGCAATAATATCAAATTCTCCAGAATTTTTAATTGCAGTTGCCTTATATTATACGTTGCCATTTTTCTACTATATGAATTTAAGTTTAGCGCGAGTTTGTCTTTATAAAACCTTTAGTATCTATTTCGGGTTGCTCGAGTATCTCTTTCGACATTAAACAGTATCTGTTTAGGGGGGTAAACAGATACTAAAGCAGGTGGAAAGAGATACTGGAGCAACCCGAAGGAGATACTGGAGCCGAAAACACGACTTATTCCACGAAAATTCACCGAACTTTCGTTAGTTACACAAACTCCTTTTGTATCTTGGAGGCAATCTCCTTGAACTCTTCTTCCGTGAGCTTCAGTTTCTCGCGACGGAAGTCTGCATCAGCTTCCGACTGCATCGGAATAAGGTGGATATGGGCGTGGGCAACCTCAAGTCCGAGTACCACCTGTGCCACCTTACGGCAGGGGAATGCCTTCTTGACGGCCAGGGCTACGCGCTTGGCAAACTGCTGATAGCGAGCCAGCTCTTGGTCGTCCATATCAAAGAAATAGTCTACCTCGCGACGAGGAATCACGAGCGTATGCCCCTTCACCAGCGGATTGATGTCGAGGAATGCGTAAAACTCGTCGTTCTCAGCACACTTGTAACTGGGAATCTCGCCAGCGGCAATCTTACTGAAAATATCCATAACCCTCCGTCCTGATTAAGCAATAGAGATGTTGTCGATGCGCAACTTGATGGTGCCACGAGGAATCTGGATTTCCACCTCGTCGCCCACCTTCTTGCCCAGCAGTCCCTGCGCAATAGGGGTCTTGATAGAGATTTTACCTGCACGCAGGTCGGCCTCGTTCTCGCTGACGATGGTGTACGACATCTTGGTCTTGGTGGTCAGGTTGGTCATCTCCACCTTGGTCAGAATCTGCACACAGTCGGTGCTCAACCGTGAGGTGTCCACAATCTTGGCCTCGGCAATAGTCGCCTTCAGGCGGTTAATCTTGTCTTCCAAATGAGCCTGTGCCTCCTTGGCGGCATCATACTCGCTGTTCTCACTCAGGTCGCCCTTCTCGCGTGCCTCGGCAATGGCTGCTGAGGCTTTGGGGCGCTCCACTGCCTCCAGGCGATGGAGCTCGGCTATGAGGTTGTCATAGCCTTCTTGTGACATGTAAGCCATACTTATTTTACTATTTACTATTACATTTTCTTGCTGGACGTAAAAAAATAAAAGAATCCCGACCCATCATTCTGTCGGAATCCCTACATCTATCTATGTCCTTTATCGCTTGCAAAGGTAGACATAATTTTGCAGACGGCCAAATTTTCGGCGAAAAAACTTCAAACTGTGGTTGACTTAGGTCAAGAAAGTGTTATCGTGACACTATTTTCACCCCCTCCCCTCTTGCTATTTACTATGAAATCGTTTATCTTTGCAACGTGTTTTTCATAGTATTAGATTTAAGGTTAACAAAGGTTAGGGGTTCAGCGGAACCCCATTTTTTATGCCCTATGCTTGTAGAAATAAGTCAACAAGAAATAAAGTAGTACGCCTGACGCAAGACCAGCCAGTGCATCAATGGCATAATGAGCGTAGATGTAGACCGTTGAGAAACACATCAGCACATAGAAAGGAAGCATTGAAAACATGAGCCAGCGCGAACGTGTGCGCAGAGCCAGCAGCATCAATACGGTGGTGACACCCACATGACTGCTGGGAAAAGCGGCTGTAGGTCGCTCACCTGCATCGTGGGTCAGGTCAAGCATGTGATACCAGAAACCATCGCTCCACCCCGGGGCTGCCATTCGCTCTGAGTGGGTCAGGAACCAGTCGCCCACGTTGGGGAACACGCCAGCGGCTATCTTCTCCGTACCCACAGCCAAATAGTAGAACTGGGGGCCTGTGACTGGCAACAGGATAAAAATAAAATAGTAAACAAAGAAAGAGGTCAGAATGACAAACGTAGCCAGTTGGAACTCGTGGTAGCGTTTGAAGAAATAGTAGAGCGTAACAGCCACTATCAGGGGGAAGTAGGACACATAGCCCACACACATCAGCTCAGAGAACCATCCGTAGGGCACCACTTGCGAGAACAACAACGAGGGCTGACAGCCAAAGAAGCTCTGTTCCCACTGAGCAAACACGTGGTCAAGGTTGGGCAAGAGCCGATTTAGCTCGTAGGTGTCAGGGTACCACCACCCCAGAAAACCCATCTGCGCCACAATGCGAGCCAGCATGGTAAGTCGGCAGGGCACCATCCGATAGACGGCCCACATGGCCAGCGTCACCATCACATAACGAAACCGCCCCCACAGCATGGACTCTGGATTAACCACCTTAGTCCACATAAAGGCCATCATCAGCAGTGTAAACACCATGTAGCCCATAGTAACCCACTCTGCTGCCAACAGTCCCCGCTGGGGTTTCTTGTCTAACAGGAACAAATCCTTTATCCTAAATTTCTTCAAAGCCATTTATTTTCTTTATACCATGTAATACTTCTACGCACTCCTTCGGCCAGCTTCACCTGAGGCTCGTAGCCCAGCTCACGGCGTGCAGGAATGATGTCGCAACGCCAGTTGCGCTGCTTCATGATGTTGTATTTATCGTTGTTCAGTGCCGTCACCTTGCCCGTTGCACGACCCAGCCACTCGCCGCAGAAAGTCACTATGCGCAACACCCACAGGGGAGCCGTAATGCGAAGCCACCAAGGATTGCCCAGTTCCTTGCGAATAAGGTTGCTGAATGCAGCCGACTGGTACACCTCGCCGTCACTCAGGAAGTAGCGCCGACCAATGTCGCCTTTCTCTAATGCCAAGAATACGGCCTGTACCACATCCGTGACGTAGACAAACGTAATGTCTTGCTGTTGAAAGCCGACGGCAAAGTCGATGTGCGACTGGATACTCTTGGCCATCATGAAATAGTCGCGCTCACGAGGGCCGTAAACTCCCGTGGGGCGTAATATAATATAAGGTAAGTTCTTCTGTGTGTCGAGCCACTGTTCAGCCTCCAACTTGCTTTGGCCATAAGCCGTATTGGGCTGCGCCTCGTCGCTCTCGCCAATCTCGCGATAAGGCTGCGCCTCACGAATGGCTCCCATGATACTGAGCGAACTGATATAGACAAAACGCTTCAAAGGCATCTGCAGGTGGAGCAAGGCACGTACCAGATTCTTCGTACCCTCCGTATTGATACGACGGAAGTCTTCCTTGTGCAGGCACTTGGTCACACCAGCCGCATGTACCACATAGTCGAACTGCATACCCTGCAGCTGCTGTTTCAGCTGTTCTTCTGATGACAGGTTCAGTTCGATAAAATGGATGCGCTCGTCTTGCAAAAACTCTTTGGAACTGCTTCTGCGTATGGCTGCCCACGTTTCAAAGTCCCTACGCAATGCCTCTTCCACGATGAAAGAGCCAATGAAGCCACTGGCTCCCGTTATCAGTATTCTCGGATTCATGGCGACAAAGGTACAAAATAATTCATAATTCATCATTCATTATTCGGAATTTTTCCGTATCTTTGCGCATAGAATACTAAAACTCAAAAATACGATGAGCAAAGGAAAACGACTAAGCAAGAAGCAGATTGCGGAAATGCTACAGACACTGTTTCAGCAAAACCCAAACGAAACGTTCTCATTCAAACAGATATTCAAGACCCTGAGACTGGACACGCATCCTGTCAGGATGATGGCTGTCGACCTGATGGAGGAAATGGCATGGGACGACTATCTATCGAAGGTCAGCGACAACTCCTATCGACTGAACCTGAAGACACAGGTGCAAGAGGGTACTTTTGTGCGCAAAATCAACGGCAAGAACTCGTTTGTGCCTGACGACGGTGGAACATCTGTCTTTGTCAGCGAGCGCAACTCGATGTATGCCCTGAACGGCGACCGCGTGAAAGTAGCCTATATGGCACGCCGCCAGAAGCACATCAAGGAAGCAATGGTGGTCGAAATCCTATCGCACAAAATGGACCAGGCCGTTGGTCGGTTGAGAGTGGAGCAGGACTACGCTTTCCTGATTACCGAGGGTAACATCTTCGTCCATGACATCCTGATTCCGAAAAAGAAACTGAAAGGTGGAAAGACGGGCGACAAGGCGGTGGTGAAAATCACACAGTGGCCGTCGCGGGAATCGAAGAACATGGTGGGAGAGGTCATCGACGTATTAGGCAAGGAGGGCGATAACAATGTGGAGATGCACGCCATTCTGGCACAATACGGGTTGCCATACAAATATCCAAAGAACGTAGAGGAGGCTGCCGAAAAGATAGAATCGGGCATTACGCCACAGGAAATTAGTCGCCGTGAGGATATGCGCGAGGTGTTTACCTGCACCATCGACCCCAAAGATGCCAAGGACTTCGACGATGCGCTCAGCATCCGCCAGCAGGGCAAGCTCTGGGAAGTGGGAGTCCACATCGCCGACGTGAGCCACTACGTCAAGGAAGGTTCTATCATAGACAAGGAAGCCGTAAAGCGCGCAACCAGTGTCTATCTGGTTGACCGCACCATTCCTATGTTGCCTGAGCGTCTGTGCAACTTTATCTGCTCGCTGCGCCCTGACGAAGAGAAGCTCACCTACTCGGTTATCTTCCTGCTTGACGGGGAGGCTAATGTGAAGAAATACCGCATAGCCCACACCGTCATCAAGAGTAATCGCCGCTATGCTTACGAGGAGGTACAGGAAATTCTGAATGGCAAGGACGGTGACTATGCCGACGAGCTGCACACGCTCAACCACTTGGCCAAGAAACTGCGCGAGCGTCGCTTCAAAAATGGTGCTGTCAAGTTTGACCGCGAAGAGCTACACTTCGACATTGACAAACAGGGCAAGCCCACTCGTGCCTACTTCAAGAAGTCGAATGATGCCACCCAGCTCATTGAGGAGTTCATGCTGCTGGCCAACCGCACCGTGGCTGAATCGGTGGGCAGGGTGAAGAAAGGAACGAAGGCCAAGACACTACCCTATCGGGTACACGACCAGCCCGACCCAACCAAGCTGGAGACACTGCGTGAGTTTGTGGTTAAGTTTGGCTATAAGCTCAAGACTGCCGGCACGAAAGGGGCTATCTCGAAATCGCTGAACACACTGATGGACGACTGTCAGGGCAAGAAAGAACAGAAGCTCATTGAGACCGTTGCCCTGCGTGCCATGATGAAAGCCAAGTACTCAACCCATAACATCGGCCACTACGGACTGGCTTTCGACTACTATACTCACTTCACGTCGCCCATCCGCCGCTATCCTGACACGATGGTACACCGACTGCTGACCAAATATCAGAACGGAGACCGCTCAGCCAATCAGGACAAGTACGAAGAATTGTGCGAGCACTGCTCCGATATGGAGGTGGTGGCCCAGCAGGCCGAGCGCGACTCTATCAAGTATAAGATGGTGGAGTTTATGGAGGATAAAATCGGTAATGAGTACGATGCTCATATCAGCGGCATTCAGTCGTATGGCATCTACTGCGAGATTGACGAGAACCACTGCGAGGGTATGGTGCCCATGCGCGACTTGGGTAACGACTACTACGACTTTGATGAGCGTAACTACTGCCTCATTGGCCGTCGCCATCACAATAAATACCAATTAGGCGACCCCGTTCGTATCAAGGTGGCCCGCGCTAATCTGGAGAAACGGCAGCTGGACTTCACGCTGGCCGACTTATAACTGATAACCTTTATCGTAATATAAATAATGTATAAAGCTGACGAGCACCGTTATGAGAACGGTATGCAATATGAACGCTGCGGACGCAGTGGCGTGTTATTACCCAAGGTATCACTGGGTATGTGGCACAACTTTGGAAGTGTTGACCCTTATGAGCGCAGTCGGGAAATCGTGCGCTTCGCCTTCGACCACGGCGTGACACACCTTGACTTGGCCAACAACTACGGCCCTGTCTATGGCTCGGCAGAGCAGACACTGGGCCGACTGATGGACGACGACCTGCGCCCCTATCGTGACGAGTTGTTCATCTCAACAAAAGCGGGGTATGACATGTGGCCTGGCCCTTATGGCAACTGGGGTTCTCGTAAATATCTGTTTGCTTCGCTTGACCAGAGCCTGAAACGGATGCACCTTGACTATGTAGACCTCTTCTATAGCCACCGTTATGACCCAGAGACGCCCTTGGAGGAAACCCTTCAGGCACTGGTTGACATTGTGCGTAGCGGTAAGGCACTTTATATTGGTATCTCGCGCTGGCCATTAGAGGCTACCCGTTTTGCCATTGACTACCTGCGTCGCCATGACACCCCTCTGCTTATCTATCAGGGCAAGCTCAATATGCTGAATCGTGAACCCATTGATGAAGGCATCCTTCAACTCTGCCACGACGAGGGGGTGGGCTTCATTGCCTTCTCACCGCTGGCACAAGGGCTGCTGACAAACCGCTATCTGAATGGTATTCCCGAAGATTCGCGTATGTCAAAAGCTAAGTTCCTACGGCCTGAAATGCTGACTGACGAGTTGTTGGTTCAGCTCAAGAAATGGAATACGGAAGCAGAAGCCAAGGGGCAAAGCCTGACTGAAATGGCTCTGCGATGGATTCTTGACCAGCAGGCTGTTACCTCCGTACTGGTAGGTGCCAGTTCGACCCAACAACTGGAACAGAACCTCCGTTGTGTAGCTCCGTAGAAAGTTAGTCGATTTTCGACTCCATCGGATTGCGCAATCCCTTAAATCCCGTCAGATAAGCCTTGGCAGAACCAAAGCTGAGGAACATATCAAGACGCACGGGCAGATGATTCTTATCGTCAGTGATATAGAATCGGATGAGTTCGTGGTTCTCACCATCTTCCCGCTGAATAAAAGAGAACACCAGACAACGGTATTTATCATTGGAGTTCTTCATCTTCAGTGTCGTTGTGCCTCCGAACTTCAGCCATGAGTTGGCTATTTTCATGCCATCGGCTATGGGAAGAGGTATTTTATCGCCAACCTTCAATTTTGAAGCATCGAAGTTGCGGGCACGCAGGTAGATGCTCATCATGTCGTAAAGGCAGTCTTTATATTCCGACTCTTTCCATAAATGCTCGCCTTTGCTCGTGATTTGATGTTGCTTGATATGACAGTTTGCATTAGGATAAGTGTACCATATCTCATCAACATAATAGCGGCTACCCTCACGGGCTCCCTTGCGGAAATAGAGGGGTGACAGGTCTGTGTCAGTATAGCTGAGCAGGGTATCGCGCATAACGAACATATTGTCGAGCTTATCGTTACCACGGGTGATAAGACTGCTACGAAAGGCCGTCTGCCCTTTATAGCGCGACTGCACGGTAGACATAGAGGCTGTACCGACCTTAACCCAAACAAACTTCCAGTTGAAATAGAGGTCATAGCCCAGAAACTCGCCCGACTTGAAGGCTGTGTTTTCAATGCCGCACTGGGCAAAGGAAATTGAACATTGCAGCAATGCTATAATTAATAAGAGTTTTCTCATATCCTTCTTATTTAAGGGTTTGTTTCTTCACATATTCAATACCCAGCTGACGGGCACGCTCAGCATTACGGTTTTGCTTGCGCTTTTGTTCCTTGTCAGGCTTCTGCTGTATTATTTTACCGGGCTTCTGCTGGTTACGTTTCCGTTCCGTTAGTTTCCACTGCAAACTCACGTCGAACTTAGCCTTTAGCTCAATATCGCGCGAATAATAATAGACATCCTCTGCCTGAAGGTCTGCATCATAGTTGCCCGTGTCCCACTGCCCATTATCATTATAGTCGACAAAGGCTCGCATATAGTAGGTGCCTGGAGTAACATAATAGAACTGGGCCGTTCCGTCACTCTCCATTGAAGCCTCTTGCACTACCTTGTCACTGCTGTCAAGCAGTTGGGCGATAACCTTTTGCCCACTGACACCGCTGAGTTGCATCTGAAGGGTCGCATAATCATCAAGCGACTTCACCTTAATGCCTTCTTTATAGGGTTTAGATGCCAAGCCATAAATATCCACAAAGGCAGCTGAGTCAATCTCTAAACTATATTCTGTATCAGGATGCCAGTCGACAATCAACTCATAGCGCCGCAGCATTGAGTCGCACCGTTGGAACTCAAAGGGAGCGTTATACCATAGTGAGTCTATCTTGGAATACAAGTGGATGGCCGCCGTATCCAGTTTGGCCAATGGTGTAGGTGACTCAAAATACACACTGCGGTTAGGGTCCATCGACTGTTTCACTTCGTACTTCATCTCCAATGGTTTTACAGGGAAGATGCTGTCGTATGGTTCTTCACGCTTCTTTTTCTTCTCCTGTTCCTTCTGCCAGTCTTCATATTCCTTTTGCTTAGCTTTCAAGCGCTTGGCATAAGGTGTCTTGGCTACCAGCTCCAACGTGTCTATCTGAGTGACAAGCTGCCCCAGCGTATCAGTCATAAGGTATTCCATTGATAGCTCCAGCGTATCTTGATTAACTAACAGCGTATCGCGCAACCAATAGGTCAGCGTGTCCTTCTTAGGAGTTGTTTCCACGATAAAGGCTGAGTCAGCATCAAAATTCAGACCTCGCAGAATGGGCAGCTGCTGATTACCATAACTGAAATAGACACCAATGCGGTCAGCATCCTTACGCTCCGTCTTTAACAGATAGCGGTCGGTCTGTTCTTCCTGAAAAGCTAATAACACAATATCATCAGGGTAGAAATGGGTGTAAGGCACTTGTAAGATATTGTCAATATGCAACGAGTCGCGCCAAATAGTGTCCTGACGGATGTCAGGCTTTGACGTTGGCTGATAGGTCTGATGAGAGAAGGCTATCATTTCGCTCTTTTGCGAAAACATATAGTTAGCATCAACATCCTGCAGGGCATAGACACGATAATCGCCAGGAGCCACACCACGAATGCAGAAACGCCCACTGCCATCTGTACGGGCTATACGAAGCAAGGGCTTTGTGCGGAAAGCCGAATCAGCCAAGTCGGCATAAAGTCCGACACTGATACCCTTGATGGGTTCCAGATTAGAGGCATTGAGCACATGGCCCGCCACCTCAAAGGTATCAATCTGCTCACCCGTTGAGAAGATGTAGGTATAGTTGCCCAGCGGATTGTCCTCGTTATTATCAGTGATAGCACCACTAAAGTCTATGGTATAAGTCGTGTTAAGTACTAAAGTGTCCTGCAATTCAATATTAATCTTCTTGCCAGCTGCCTTGATTTCAGGCATCTCCAACTGAGGAGGCGACACGATGACATTCTGCGTTGGGTCAGCCAGCTTGATATATTCA
This sequence comes from uncultured Prevotellaceae bacterium, assembly GCA_947174945.1. GTDB lineage: Bacteria > Bacteroidota > Bacteroidia > Bacteroidales > Bacteroidaceae > Prevotella. The sequence goes on from CAMWKZ010000009.1 coordinate 60,110, forward strand.
TCAAAATAGATGGTCATCTTTCTGGTTGTCACATTGGTAGCCTGTTCTGCGGGCATACTATAAAGCACACGAGGTGGGTCGTCATCGTACCATCCTCCATCGGGGCTACCCATTCGGGCACACGATGCCATGACTACAGCTAACAGGAATATATAATAAAGTCTTTTCATTTGTTCAGTGCTATCAGTTGGTCAATATGCTCACGGGTATTGCTGAGGCGCGGCACTTTATGCTGTCCGCCTAACTTGCCACGTTGCTTGAGCCAATCATTGAAAAGTCCTTCGCGAGCCTGAATAAGCTCCAGCGGTTGCAGCGTAATGTCTTTATATCGCTTGGCTTCGTAGTCACTGTTCACCTCTTGCAACTTCTGGTCCAACAACGTAGCAAACTGCTGTAAGTCCTCAGGAGCACGGGAGAACTCAATGAGCCACTGATGGCGGCACTTGGCATTGGCATCCATAAACACAGGAGCAGCCGTATATTCCAACACCTCAGCACCTGTCTGCTCACAGGCATAGGCCAGTCCCTGCTCGGCATTATCGACTATCAGTTCCTCGCCAAAGGCATTGATGAAACTCTTAGTGCGACCAGAAATAACAAACTTATAAGGATTGGTAGAGGTAAAACGGATGGTATCACCAATCATATAGCGCCACAGACCGCACGACGTAGAAATAAGCATGGCGTAATTCTTATCTTTCTCAACAGCCCAGAGAGGAACAATATCGCCTCCATCCATAGGCTGGAACTCATAAAACACGCCATAGTCAAGCATCAGCAGCATGGACTTGTCGGCTGGGTCGTCTTGCAATCCGAAGAAACCCTCACTGGCGTTATAGGTCTCCATATAGTGCATACGAGGACTGGTGATAAGCTGCTCATACTGTTTACGATAAGGAGTAAAAGCCACCCCACCGTGGAAGAACACCTCCAGATTAGGCCATACCTCTTCTAAGTGGGTCTTCCCTGTCAGTTCCATCATACAGTTCAATACGGAGAGCATCCATGACGGTACTCCTGATATATTGGTCACATTCTTCGTCATGGCCTCACGGGCTATGCGCTCGCGCTTCTCCTCAAAATCCTGCAACAGGGCAGTTTGTTTCTTAGGTACCCGTACCAGATTAGCCAGCGGGTTGATATTCTCAATCAGAATAGCTGAAAGGTCGCCCACCAATGAGCCCGGCAAGTTATAATTAGGCGCATGACTGCCACCCAATATCAAGGCACGCCCATCGAACAATCGGCTATGGGGATTATTACGCAGATAAAGAGCCACCGAATCGTAACCTCCAGCATAGTGAATCTTCTGCAGACCTTCGTCGCTAACGGGAATAAATTTCGATTTGTCGTTAGTCGTACCACTTGACTTAGCATACCACTTAACACGTCCCGGCCACAATATATTGCGCTCACCATGACGCATACGGTCAATCTGACCTTTCAGCTCCTCATAGGTGTTGACAGGATTATACTTGATAAAGTCCTCATATCCCTTGATGGTGGCAAAAGCGTGTTTACGACCATATTCTGTATCCTTTGCACTATCCAGCAAGTGGTGTAGCACCCTGCGCTGCAATTGTTCACCTTGCGTCTGGTGCTTTTCCAACTCGTGCATTCTCGGCACAAAGATATGTCTTACTAAACCTGTTAAACTCATCGTTTATGTTTAAATACAACGTGCAAAGATAAACATAAACTTTGGTATAGCCCCTTATTTTACTATTTTTAATACGATTTGGAGTGTCAACCATACATTCCAATCCCTTTCTCTATTATCATCTTTTCCTTACACTGGTTTCTATATTCATTTGGAGAGTGCCCTGTAGCTTTTTTGAAATATTTTCCGAAAAAGGATTGATTGGGGAAGTTGAGTCTGTAACTGATTTGTTGGACTGATATGTCACTTCTGTTCAAAAGAGCTTTTGCCTCAAGAACAACATACTTGGATATCCATTCGCTAACTGTTCTTCCTGTTGCCCGTTTAGTGGCTGTAGCAAGATAACCCGGAGTGACGCACAATTTATCGGCGTAAAACCTGACAGAGCGTGACTGACGATAATTCTTTTTCAGTTCATCAAAGAATTTCCCCATAAGAACATCCTCCGCAGCTGGTGGTTCCAATGGGTTTCGGTCTATGACACAATGGGCAAATCCATATAAGTATGCGCAGGTCAGATGCTTTATCATCTCCAACTTAAATCTATGGTTACTCTTGATAATTGCCGTCACCATCCGGCAATATCCCAGACAGGCAGTGTATTCGTTTTCAGACAGAGAGGTTACAGGATTAGCCTCAATCAGCCTGTTTATCTCAAAGTTATAAGGGAACCCGAGACTGCTCATAAAGGTTGGCGAAAGCATAACCGCAGTACAACTGAAATCTTGACTAACTGCTTCATAATGGATTATCTGTCCAGGCATATTGATGGAAAAAACACCTTTTTTAATAGTACATTGCCTAAGATTGCAACTTCCAGAACTTTCTCCTGAATGGCAAATTATCAAAGTGTAGTTTTCCATTATATGCGGATACAACGGAAGGTCAGACACATTAATCTCACATATCTGAAATTCTCCTCCGGATGTACTTAGAATCTGACTCTGCATAGTTAGGTGGATTAAATTTTGACCCAAAATTACAAAAAAATATCATATTAGCAATACCTCACATTATAAATAGACCAATATTGTCAATGTTCAGACCTTGCCGGAAGTGCGCGAAACAAGTAATTTTGCAGTCAAAAAGACTCATCACATGAACAGATTACTATTTCTAATCATTTCCGTACTACTCGGCAGCCTGCCTATGTGGTCTCAATCGGTAAGTCAAGATAGCGTTGAATCCCGTCATTTAACCTTGCAACTGTCTGCTCAAACTCAAGCTGATGTAAATGTTAGCGAAGGAGGCTATGGACTTGTAAAAACTAATTTAAACATGTTATATAATCATGGATTTGGGGCAATCCAAAATGGATTTTCCGCACGGGCTTCTTATGAGTTCTTCAGGAATAAGAAATTTACTGTTACTTCAAATGCTCGGTATTCTTCAAACGAGGTTTCATTAGGGGATTCTGATTTAAGTGATGGATATAATCCCTATGAAATCAACTTGAACGGAACCCATTTAATGAGTCAGGTTGGTATCACATCCACATTTAAGACTAAACTTCTCAATCGCCCCATAATGACTATGGCAATGATAAACAGTGAGTGGAGTGAAGGCGGTTTCGCAAGAGTCTCTGGCATAGCAATGGGATTGGTTATGTTGAGAACCAATAAGAACACTCAGTTCGGTATAGGTCCAATGGTAATGGTAAACACATGTTCCAAGTTACCGGCATTTCTCGTATTTATGTATAGGCATAGGTTTAACGACAAGTGGCTTATTAATTTGTACGGTGGTATGCTTGGTATCGATTATAACCCGACTAAAAATGATTTGATAAGCATTGGTGCTGACATAGATGTCAAGGCATTTTATTTCAAACCTTACCTCTCAGCATTGCCTGAAAAGTGCCGTTTCACCTCAACATCTTTCCGTCCGATGATAAAGTACCGCCGATGTCTGATACAAAATTTATATTTTGATTTTCAAAGTGGAGTATCAATTAAAATGGCGTGTAGAATAAACGGTGTCAGTAGCTCAACAGAACTAATTAACTGTAAGCAAAACACGTTTCCCTTTTTACAGGCTGGGGTTTCGTTTTCGTTATAATAGATTAGCGTAAGTATCTTTTAATATTAGTGTGCACTAATGATGAAAAGGTGCGAAACATAAAGAATGCGTTTCAGAAAAAATTTTCGATTTATAACGTCACCTCGTCACTTTTCGGCCTATCATACTATTTGTCAATGGTTTACAAAGTGACGTTATGCTTTGAAACGTCACTATAACGTCACTAATTTGACAGGTAAATGGCATAAAGACCCTGATTTATACTGTCAGCGGATAAGTGTTTCCACCATGTTCCACAAAGGGAAACACAGTGTTTCTTCGGGAGAAACACAGTGTTCCTCCAAGAGAAACAGAGTGTTTCCCCTAAATGGTGTGAAAGTGAACACGTTGTTTTTCAAGTGGTTAAGCAAATAAAAGCCTATTTTTGTATAAGATGGTTGTACAAAAGTGTAGTTAAAAATAAAACATCACTATATAACTACACCGCCTAATGAGCTTATATACAACGTATTACAAGGAAAGTGACGAGGTGACGTTATAAATGAAGAAAATTTCTTAGAGAAACATTTTTGCAATCACACAAAGATTTCTTAGGAAAGAAATAGCAGTGCTTTTCTGATTCAAGTGATTGGCAAAAGGCTATCAAAAAAATATCGGGGCCTGATATAAGACCCCGACATATAGCTATGTATAAACAAACGTGAGTTTGACCTTTACCGTAAAGGTTGAGCGGAATTACTCATTTTTTCGTTTCTGCAAAGGCGGCAGCTTCTGCCTCTGCGATGATTTCCTCACGGGTCTTTTCACGAGGTGTAATAGTGATGTCATCAAGGGTAAACTCGTCGTGAGCCGATTCCGTAGGCTGTGAAACAACCTTATCTTGCTGGACGGGAGATACTTTAAGAGGCTCTTTCTCGATGATAAAATCCTGTTGTTCTTTTTCTGGGTCAGGGACACTCATCACGGGTTCTTCTTCCATTTTAGTGCGGTCTCCTTTAGCAGCAAAGACGGCATCAATGAACTGGGGTTCACGGCGCAGTCGCTGCAGGGTATCTTTTGAGGCCTGCTGCTGGCTTTCCTTCTTAGAATAACCCGTACCTACACAGCCTTCCAGTCCTTCGATAAACACCTGAGTGGTAAATACAGGGCTCTTGTTCTCATCGCGCTCCTGTTTCAATTCACAGAACTCCATCTTGACACGATTCTTCTGACTCCACTCTAACAGCTTCGACTTGAAGTTGACTTCCTTATAAGCTACCTTGTCAATATTAATAAGTTGAGCCAGAATGCGTTTCTCCATGAAGCGCATACAGGCATTGTAGCCACGGTCCAAGTAGATGGCTCCTACCAAGGCTTCAAAAGCGTTGCCGTTCATATAGCTATTGTGCGACGCGTTATGCCCTGCCGACTGAATCAACTTGGGCAGTCCCATCTCCTTGGCCAGCTTGCCTAAAGTATCACGACTAACAAGCTTTGAACGGGTATTCGTCAGGAATCCCTCACGCTTGCCCTTAAAATGACGGAACACAATGTCACCTACCACGGCATCAAGAATGGCATCGCCCAAAAATTCCAGTCGCTCGTTGTTTACCGGACGCCCGTTAGCATTACGCTTCGCAACACTCTTATGGAGCAGTGCCTGCTTGTAAAACTCTATATCATGAGGATAAAACCCCATAATAGCATAAAGAGCTGAAAAAAGCTCCTTCTCCTTGCGGAAAGGGAGCTTGATTCTATCAATGAGGTTACTATTCAGCATACTTTTTAAATACTACGCAGGCATTGTGACCACCAAAGCCGAAGGTATTGCTAAGTCCGGCACGAACCTCACGCTTCTGTGCCTCGTTGAAGGTGAAGTTGAGGTTATAGTCAATATCCTCGTCCTTGTCATCCTCCTCGTGGTTGATGGTGGGCGGAACAATGTCGTTCTGCACAGCCAGCACGGTAGCCATAGCCTCAACAGCACCGGCAGCACCCAGCAGGTGGCCCGTCATTGACTTGGTTGACGAGATGTTCAGCTTATAAGCTGCATCGCCAAACACATCCTTGATAGCCTTGGCCTCTGAAATGTCACCTACGTGGGTTGACGTTCCGTGTACATTGATGTAGTCAATATCCTCAGGCTGCAAGCCAGCATCCTCCAGCGCGTTCTGCATAACGAGCTTAGCACCCAGACCTTCAGGGTGAGAAGCGGTGATGTGATGAGCATCAGCACTCATACCTGCACCTACCATCTCAGCATAAATCTTGGCACCACGAGCTTTAGCGTGCTCCAGCTCCTCCAAAATCAAACAGCCAGCACCCTCACCCATGATGAAACCATCACGACTGGCACTAAACGGACGGCTGGCCTTCTCAGGCTCATCGTTACGGGTTGACAATGCCTTCAAAGCATTGAAGCCACCAACTCCCGTCTCGCAGATAGCAGCCTCAGCACCACCAGCAACGATAGCGTTAGCCTTTCCCAGACGAATCAGGTTGAAAGCATCAGCCAGTGCATTCGATGAAGAGGCACAAGCAGAAGCTGTGATATAGTTGGGGCCGTGGAAGCCGTACATAATCGAAATCTGACCTGCTGCAATATCGGCAATCATCTTGGGGATGAAGAAGGGATTGAACTTGGGGCCGTCTTCGCGATTAGCACCATAGTAGCACACCTCATCCTCGAAAGTCTTGATACCACCGATACCTACACCATAGACAACACCGATGCGGTTCTTGTCCTCAGCCTCCAAGTCCATGCCAGAGTCCTCAACGGCCTGCTTAGCAGCAATAATGGCTAACTGGGTGTAGCGGTCCATCTTACGAGCCTCCTTGCGGTCAATGTAAGCATTGATGTCCAGACCCTTTACCTCACAGGCAAACTGGGTCTTAAACTTAGAGGCATCGAAAAGCGTAATAGGGGCAGCACCGCTCTTGCCAGCCAACATAGCCTCCCAAGTTTCCTTAGGATTATTGCCCAGCGGTGTAACGGCACCCATACCTGTTACTACTACTCTCTTTAATTCCATAAATCTCGAAATTTAGATAATAAGAAAATGAGAGAATGAGAGATTAAGCACAAAACGAGCCCAATTTCTCATTCTCTCATTTTCTCAATCTCTCATTATCAAATATTTATTTTGCGTTCTCCTCGATGTAAGCGATAGCGTCGCCAACAGTACCAATCTTCTCAGCCTTGTCATCGGGAATAGAGATTCCGAACTCCTTCTCGAACTCCATGATGAGCTCAACGGTATCCAGTGAATCGGCACCCAGGTCGTTGGTGAAACTTGCCTCGGGCTTTACTTCTGCCTCGTCTACACCGAGCTTGTCTACGATAATAGCCTTTACTTTGCTTTCAATTTCTGACATAATTTTCTTTCTTTAAAATGTTAATAATTGACTTCTTTGTTCTGGAAACTTCACAAAATGTGTCGTTTAGCGGGTGCAAAGTAACACATTTTTATTGACTTACGCAAATTTTGAAGATAAAAAACGCCCTTTTCTGCACAAACACCCCCTATTTGTGCAGATTTTCACGCCGTAAAGGGTAGTTATTACGCAGTGACTCAAACTGCAAAGGGGCATTTTTCAGCGCCTGACTGTCGTTAAGTGGATTGTAATAGGACAAGGCTCCATACTGAGCGTGAAAGTCAGCAGGGAGCGACGGTGGCTCTATGAGGCCGGGATGGGGCAAATGGAAATGACGGCAAAGGGCATCAATCACCATGTTATCGGCATTCACCTTGCCATCGGCTGAATAACCTGCAATATGTGGGGTACCGATAAAGACCCGCTGGAGTAACTCTATATTCAGCTGGGGCTCGTTCTCCCAGACATCTATCACGGCATCCCTCACCCTGCCTGCTTGCAAGGCTGACAACAGGGCAGCATTGTCAACCACCTCACCACGACTGGTATTTATAATATAAGGTACGCGAGGCAAACAATGGAAGAAAGCATCGTCTGCCATGTGCCATGTGGCATAGCGGCCTTCATAAGTCAATGGAACGTGAAACGTTATCACGTCGGCCTCACGCTCAATGACATCGAACGACACAAAATCAGGCTCACCGACAAGAGGGTCACACACCAAGACACGCATCCCTAACCGCTCAGCCACAGCCTTCACCTTCGTTCCCACATGACCACAACCTACAATACCAATAGTGCTATCATGCAACGAAAGCCCTTTCTGCTGTTCCAACAGCAACAGCGAGCACTCCAGATACTGAGCCACAGAACCAGCATTACAACCCGGGCTATTGGTCCATGCAATGCCAGCCCGCTGCAGATAATCGGTGTCAATATGGTCGAAACCAATGGTGGCCGTGGCCACCAACTGCACCCGACTGCCACCCAGCAACTGCTCGTCGCAGCGGGTACGGGTTCGCACAATAAGTGCATCGGCATCGCGCACGTCAGCCGCCTTGATGTCGGCACCCCGCAGGTAGACCACCTCGTCAGCCAGCAGGGCCAGCTTCTCACGAATATAAGGTATCTTGTCGTCAACTACTATTTTCATATACTCGCCTATTTGTCGGCAAAGTTACAAAATATATTTAAATTATGAATGATGGGTTACGAATTATGGATTATTTATTGTACCTTTGCCACATCAATAAAACATAAAACAGTATGTCATTTACAGAAAAAGCTAACCAAGTCTTTAGTCAGGCTATTCGCGACTACCACTTGAAAGACCACGTAGATACCCCCATTAAAAACCCTTACGAGCGCGACTCCATTGAGTACAAGCTCTACCTGAAATGCTGGATTGACACCGTGCAGTGGCATCTGGAGGACATCATACGCGACCCACATATCAATCCCAACGAGGCATTAGGACTAAAGCGCCGCATCGACCACTCCAACCAAGACCGTACAGACTTGGTAGAGGAGATTGACAGCTATTTCCGCACCTTGTATTCCAAGGTTAAAGTGCTGCCCGAGGCTCGTCTGAACACAGAAAGCCCGGCATGGGCCATCGACCGCCTAAGCATCCTTGCGCTGAAGATATGGCACATGAAGGAGCAGACGGAGCGCACCGATGCTAGTGCAGAGCACATTGCCAAGTGTCAGGCCAAGCTCAACGTACTGCTCGAACAGCAAGTAGACCTCTCGACAGCTATTGACCAGCTGCTGGAAGACATCGAGGCTGGACGCAAGTACATGAAGGTGTATCGCCAGATGAAGATGTACAACGACCCTGCCACCAATCCCATTCTCTACAAAAAATAAAGCGGTGAGAAAGGAGCACATACTTGTCATTCGCTTCTCAGCAATGGGCGACGTTGCCATGATGGTGCCAGTGGTCTATTCGCTGGCACAGCAATATCCTCATGTGCGCATCACCGTACTTAGTCGTACCTTTGCCCGTCCGCTGTTTGAGCATCTGGCTCCTAACGTCCACTTCATGGTGGCCGACCTGAAGCACGAGTATCACGGCATCAAGGGACTGAACGCCCTCTACCGCCGACTGGCTGCCAAGCAGTTTACGGCCATAGCCGACCTGCACAGCGTGCTGCGCTCGGAATACCTGCGACTGCGCTTTAACATCGGTCGCTATCGGGTGGCTCATATCAACAAACACCGCAGGGGCCGCCGTCAAATCACATCGTCAAGAGCCAAGCAGCTGCAACAGCAGCCCACCTCCTTTCAGAACTATGCCGACGTGTTCCGCCGACTGGGCTATCCCGTCGACATCCAGTTTAAGAGTATCTTTGGCAACGGCAAGGGCGACCTCAGCCTGCTGCCTCCCGATTTCCGTTTCCTGACCTCAGATGCCCCTCTTCCTTCTCCCCTTATCGGCATCGCTCCGTTTGCCGCCCACCAAGGCAAGGTCTATCCTCCCCAACTGATGCACCAAGTCATAGAGCAACTGCTGCAGAAACACCCAAAGGCACGTATCTTCCTTTTCGGACGTGGCCAGCAAGAGGAGCAATACTTCACAGAGTGGAGCCAACAGCATTCGCAGTGCGTCTACGTAGGGAAGTATCTGGAATCACTGGAACAAGAACTTATCGTGATGAGCCATCTGGACGTGATGGTGTCAATGGATTCTTCGAATATGCACTTAGCCTCACTGACGGGCACTCCCGTCGTTAGCGTCTGGGGGGCTACCCACCCATACGCCGGCTTCTTAGGATGGGGACAGTCAGAAGACAACATCGTGCAGACAGACCTCGACTGCCGTCCGTGCAGCATCTTCGGACAGAAGCCCTGCCGCCGTGGCGACTACGCCTGTATCAACCGCATAGCCCCTGAGGCCATCACAGAGAAAGTAGAGCACATTCTTTCTGTTAAATAACTAACTAATATTTAAGATTATGAAAAAGTACATTTGCGACATCTGTGGTTATGTTTATGACCCCGAAGTAGGCGACCCCGACGGCGGCATCGCTCCCGGCACAGCCTTTGAAGACATTCCCGAAGACTGGGTTTGCCCCATCTGCGGTGTAGGTAAGGACGACTTCTCACCCGAGGAGTAAACCAAAAAAGCGGAACTCAGGTCTGAGTTCCGCTTTTCTTTTTCATATCAGTGTCACATACACGACGTGACACCCAAGGTCGTTGCAATAGCCGTCAGAATAGAGACGACAATCTGAATCACGGTCTTCCATGTTTCACGCTTCATGGCTTAGTCCTCCCCGTTTTCGTTGGTCTTGTCCTTCGCCTTGCGGTCTGAGGTGTAGCTGCGGCTCTCCTCAAACACCACATCGCGCACCAGCGTCTTCACGTGCATCTTAGTCACCTCACCCGTGCGGGTCACCGACTTCACCATCACCGTCTCAGGCAGGAACAGCACACGGCGCTTCGTGATGTCATCCACTGACATCTTCTTGGCATCACTCATTCCCTTCGACGAGACACCCACCTTGAAGATGCCGATACCGTCCAGTCGGATTTTCTGCCCCAGCTCCATATAGTGCTTCATGGCAGCCCCCAGCTCGTCAAGCGTAGCCTTGATGTCGCTTCGCTTGATAGAGGCCTGCATCTGTATGAAGTCGGCCAACTCGTCGGTCTCCACAAAGTGTTCCTCATAGGCAGCGTGCCAGTAATAGTTACCACAGCCCAGCGACTTAGGGCTTTCATTCTTTCTCAGTTCTACTTTTTGTGACATAATTGTTTTTTGCTTAAATGGTTGATTAATTTGTTTTATCTCCGTGCTCAGCATCTCCCGGGTGTTCCGCCTTGCACAGTTGCAAAGGTACACACTCCTGCCGACCTCGGCAACCCCAGTCCGCGCACCTCCACCCCACTCCCTTCGCGCGTACCTTTAATTATTATATAAAAGCACCCTAAGGATTAACACATCGTTAATCCTTTTATACGTTTGTTAACCTTTCTGCGCTTACAAGTATCGGCGCACGGTTCCCATGTTCTTTCCTAAGTTCGTGTTTTCCATGATATAGACGGCCAGTGTTCCCTGTTTCATGTCCAGACACCCTTCAATCTCCTTCCATACCCTGTAGATGCGGGTCTTGCTATAATGCTCCAAGTCAAACAGATAATACCCCTCACCCTGTGCGTCATCCTTCATCCTATATCGGTCCAGCTCTGTCAGCAGGGTCGTCAGCCGTTCCTCCTTTCCCACATAGGCATATTGCATCAGTTCATGCACTATGACAGGGTGAAACTCCTTTCTCCCTATCTTCTCCTCCAGTTCTCTAACACGCTTTTCCAGCATCAGCCTCTTTTCATGTTCCAAATTCATCCAGCATTCAAGGAGGCGCAGACGCTCATCAATTCTCACTCGATTTCATATAAGACAACATTCTGTTCTATCCGCAAAGATACGGATAATGCTCCACATCCTTGCAAGTTTTTGCAAGAATTACCATTATTTGGGATAAGAAAATAGTCGTAGAATTACGAATATCCCAATAATTCTTTCCATATTTTTAAACCACGCTGGGCTTGGTTATTACCCTGCTCAGCAGACTTGCGCCACCACCTGAATGCCTCGCGATAATCCCGATTTACGCCATGGCCATTTATATAGCAAAAACCTAAATTACATTGGGCATCTGCATCCCC
>CAMWKZ010000010.1 GCA_947174945.1 uncultured Prevotellaceae bacterium
TTGTTAATTGTTTTTGTTTGTCTCTTTTCCCTCTTGGGAGTGCCTCGCTGAGCGACGGCCGTACCTCCCCTGTTGTCATGTACTGTCTGTTTCTTACTCCTATTTATTTAAATGGTTACACATATTTATTATACACCAAGTACGATAGACGGTGAAATGTTCAATCTTTGACTTATCAGCCTTCCAATCTTTAGGGTAGGCTCACTCTTTCCCGTTACGATGTCGCTAACTCTGGCAGGGCTTAGGCCGAGTAGCTCCGATAGTTTCGACTGAGTAATCCCCATTTCAAACATCCGTAACTTTATTACCTCTGCCAGAGAAGGAGCTTCTACGGGATAATGTTCATGCTCGTATTCTGCTACCATTTCAGATATAAGGTCAAGTTCCAGCATGTTCTTGTCGTCTGCTGGTGTTTCATTGCTTACTATCTTCAGCAATTCTTCAATACGGTCGCAAGCTGCTGCGTATTGCTTCTCGTTCTTTATCTGTGCCATAGGTTATATATCTTTAATATTCTTGATTTCATCATATTCTTTGTGAGTACCAACAAATCTCATAAAGACCGTTTTAATGGCAAAAACTATTCGGGCTACAACCCTGTAGTGGTTGCCTTTCACATTGAACACATATCTGTCATTGCCAACATAGTCGACTGAGTTGAATGTTTCTTTTATGTCGGCAAAAGTTGACCAATCTGCATTTTCTGTCTTTTTATGCCATTCTCGCAAAGCTACATCCGCATCAGTATGCCCAGCGATAAACTCACGTATCATTTTGAATGAAATAACTCTCATATTTGATAATTATGGTGCAAAGATACGGAATGTAATCTAAAAAGCAAAATGTTTTTCTAAAAAACTGAATATATTCTTAAGTGTTGTCTTTGAGAGAAAAGGGTAAAGAATCTACGGCATAGATTCCACCATCAAGTCTTTTCTGCCTATCAGGCTGAAAATAGTTATGGTGTTGTCTTCATTGAGGATGCGGAGTGTGCGGAGAATTTCATTCAGCGTAGAGCCACTGGTGGTTACGTCGTCAATGACCAGAATGTTTTGGTGCCTGATGGATGTGCAAAGTTGCTCATCCTCTTTGCTGGCAAAGCGAAGGAAGCTCATCATATAAGGACGAAAGCGGCTCTTTTTCACATCCTTAGCTATTGTGAAATAGTCTTTTTGATGGATAAGGTTAAGCATATCATTAATGGAATCCTTGACCTGTTCCTTTTGGGCTTCGGTATAGCGCGGTCTGCCATTCTCTAAAACATCGTTTAGATATTGCTTTTCGTATGCCTCCATGTCAAAGGATATGTTGGTAGGCAATGCCTTGACCAACTCCATCTCATGTAATGAGGGCTGGGCAAAACGGTAGATATAGCGAAGCATATACTGGTTGACTTTGCTGGATGACTCAGGCATCACTACAAGGTCGTAGTCGTAGAGGTTGATATGGTGGCTGAGATTATCAACGGCTTTCTTGATGAACTGCGTCAGGTTTGGGTTGTTTTGCAGGTCATGGGTGAACTTGACATATTTGATGAAGGCTGTGCGCACGGCTCCGTCAACCTGCTCACCAAATTCATATCCATAGTAGAAGCATCGTCCAAATGCCTCTACCTGATAGCTGTCACCTGTCAGACTGACAATATCTTCGGCTCCGTCGTGCTCAAAGTCGAACACAAACTGTTGTTCTTCATCGTTGAATGTTACGCCCATAATAATACATTCCTCTTTTAATTGTGTTGGCAAAGATAGTGATTATTTCTGAAACAGAGAAAGATTTATCGGGATATTTTGCAATAGATACAAACAAATGGGATGCACATAAAACAGTGCATCCCATTTGTTATTTTAGGTATGTAAACCTGATTACTTGTTTACTTGGAACTTGGTGTCGCCGTCCTTGAAGAAGGCGTTAATCTGACGGGCAGCAGCAATACCAGCGTTGGTGTTGGCCTCAGCAGTCTGGGCACCCATCTTCTTTGGTGTTGAGAAGTAGCGACCCTCGAACTTCTTAAAGTCATCGTTGGCATCGGGCATGATGTCTGTAACGAACTTCAGGTCTTCGCGCTCCTCCATCAGTTTCAGCAGTTCTGGCTCGTTGATAACCTCCTTGCGGGCGGTGTTTACGAGGATGCCACCCTTCTTGAGCTTGCCTACCAGTGCATAGTTGATGCTCTGCTTAGTCTCTGGTGTTGCAGGAATGTGAAGCGATACCACGTCGCACTGCTCGAACAGGGCTTCCTGATTAGCTACAGCGTGAACGCCGTCTTTCTCAATAACCTCTGCAGGGCAGAAAGCGTCGTAGGCGTAAACATCCATACCGAAGCCCTTGGCGACGCGAGCCACGTTGCGGCCTACGTTACCATAGGCGAGAATGCCCAGTTTCTTACCCATCAGCTCTGTACCAGCCTTGCCATTGTAGAAGTTACGGACGGCAAACACCAGCAGACCGAACACCAGTTCAGCTACGGCGTTAGCATTCTGTCCCGGTGTGTTCTCAGCCACTACGTTGTGGGCGGTAGCGGCAGCAAGGTCAATATTGTCGTAACCAGCACCAGCGCGAACCACAATCTTCAGCTGCTTAGCAGCATCAAGCACCTCAGCATCCACCTTGTCCGAGCGAATAATCAGTGCGTCGGCATCCTTCACAGCGTCCAGCAGCTGTGCTTTCTCTGTATATTTCTCCAGTAGGGCCAGCTCGTTGCCTGCGGCTTCTACCTCAGCCTTGATGCCAGCAACGGCTGCTGCTGCAAAAGGCTTTTCAGTTGCTACTAATACTTTCATCTTACTATAAAGTTAAAGTTCAGACTTTCAAGTTCAAGATTTAGTGATTAGCCTCGAACTCCTTCATGCATGCTACGAGTGCCTGACAGCCTTCGATGGTCTGGGCATTGTAGCAGCTGGCGCGGAAGCCGCCTACTGAGCGATGCCCCTTTATGCCGACCATACCCTTTGAGGTAGCGAAGTCGAGGAAATCTTTCTCCAGTTCCTTGTACTCGTCGTTCATCACGAAGCAGATGTTCATCAGCGAGCGGTCCTCTGTATTGGCCGTGCCACGGAACAACTTGTTTCGGTCAATCTCACCGTAAACAATCTCTGCACGCTGCTGAGCCAGCTTATCCATAGCCTCTACGCCGCCGTTTTTCTTGAGCCAGCGCAGGTTCTCCAGTGCCGAGTAAATAGGCACCACGGGAGGTGTGTTGAACATAGAGCCTTTGTCAACATGAGTGCGGTAGTCGAGCATAGTGGGAATCTCGCGGGGAGCGCGACCCAGTGCGTCGTCCTTGACAATAACGATAGTAACACCTGCCATAGCGAGGTTCTTCTGGGCACCAGCATAGATAACGTCGTACTTGGCAACGTCAACAGGGCGTGAGAAGATGTCGCTGGACATATCGGCAATCATTCGTACAGGAACGTCAAACTCCTTGCGAATCTCTGTACCATAGATGGTGTTGTTAGTGGTAACGTGCAGGTAGTCGGCATCGGCAGGTACCGTCCAGTCCTTCGGAATAAAGGTATAGTTGGCATCGGCTGAAGAAGCTACCTCAACAACCTCGCCAAACAACTTAGCTTCCTTCATGGCCTTCTTAGCCCATACACCTGTATTCAGGTAGGCTGCCTTCTTGATGAGGAAGTTGTAGGGAATCATGCAGAACTCCAGTGAGGCACCGCCACCCAAGAAGATGACTGAATAACCCTCTGGAACGGAGAGCAGTTCCTTGACAAGTGCTACAGCCTCGTCAACAACGGGCTGGAAGTCCTTTGCACGGTGGCTAATCTCCATCAGAGAGAGACCAGAGCCATTGAAGTCTAAACACTGCTGGGCGGTCTTCTCAATAACCTCGCGGGGAAGCATGGAAGGACCTGCGTTAAAGTTGTACTTCTTCATTTTTGTTTGTGTTTTGATTTATTTGTGATACGTTCTTTATCTTATTATATTCGGTGCGAAATTACACTTTTTATTTGAATTGGGCAAATAATTCAAGCAGGAATTAAGTGCTTGACGTGTTTTTCTTTCGTTTTGTTAAGTCGGCCTTGCAAAATCATCGCACGGGTTCAATGATAGTCCTTATGCCTTTGATTTTCTCCCCCTGTGTCTGGCGGAGTACTTGCTGTAGCCGCTCACGGCGCACGGCCACATAGGCATAGCGGTCTTTCACATCAATGCGTCCAATCTCGTCGGCCTTCAGACCGCCTGTCTTGCAGAGGAACCCTACAATATCGCCTTTCGATATTTTGTCCTTCTTGCCCTTGCCGATGTAGAGGGTGCCCATGCGGGGTAACGGTGGTTGCTGAGTAGGCTGGGGCTCTGTCTCGGTGTAGGGAACAACGTCGCCTTCCACGTATGAGGGGATGTGTTCCCCGCTGTTGAGGATGAAGAACGTGCGGCCAGTAGTGTCCCATCGGGCGGTGCGCCCCACGCGATGAATATAGCCGTCCTCGCTCTCAGGCAGGTGGTAGTGGATGATGTTCTGGATATTGGGAATGTCAAGGCCACGCGATGCCAAGTCGGTGCTGACCAGTACGTTGGCTGAGCCATTGCTGAACTTGTACAGGGCATCCTCGCGCTGTTTCTGCTCCAGTCCGCCGTGGAAGCAACTGGTAACGAACCCTTGCTGACGCAGATAGTTATCTACACGTTCCACCGAATCGCGATAGTTCAGGAATACGATACTGCTCTCGTTGCCAAAGCCCAGCAATAGCTGGCGTAGCGTGTCGAGCTTGTCCTTTAGGGGGCTACGCACCTCGTAGAGCGTGACGCGCTCAGAGGTCTGCTCGTCATCGGAGCGGAAGTCAATCAGTGTACCCTTCTTGCCCATATTGACAAACAGGGGAATCTCCTCGGCACTGGTGGCAGAGAGCAGGATGCGACGCTGCAAACCTGACAGGCTCTTGATGAGCCGTTGCATCTCGCCTTGAAATCCCATTTCCAAACACTTGTCAAACTCGTCAATAACGAGGTAGCGTATGTGATAGCGTGCAATGTTCTCCTTTTCCAAATGGTCGTTCAAACGGCCAGGTGTGCCAAACACGATTTGTGGTTTCACGTCTTTTAGCACACGGTGCTCGTCCATAGCAGCTCGTCCGCCGTAACAACTAACGGAACGAAAGCCACTGCCCATGCTTTTCAGAACATTATCCGACTGCAAAGCCAGTTCACGACCGGGGGTTACGACCATTGCCTGCACCTCCGCGCTATCGCTGTTGAGCAGTTGCAACAGAGGTAGCATATAAGCCAAGGTCTTGCCCGAACCAGTGGGGGATAGTAAAACAACATCACCGTCGGAGCCTTGTATGGCTTCGGCGGCGTGTTGCTGCATCTCGTTAAGTTGTTCGATGCGGAGTTTACTCAGAATCTTCTGTATGTCCACACCCATCTTGATTGATGATTTGACGTTCTACAATTTATTTCTTTGCTTCGTCCTTCTTGGCTTCAGCTTTCAGCGTTGACTTGTAGTGCTTGTTCAAGCCGTTGATGATGTCGCTGGTGATGTCGAAGCGCTTGCTGGCATACAGGATGTTATCGCCCTGCTTGGTCAGGATGAGGTCGTATTTCTTATCCTTGTTATAAGCAGCCAAGAAATGCTGCAACGAGTCGCGCAATCCTTCGTTGTATTTTGCCGTCTCGTTAGCCAGCTCGTTTTCCAGACGGGCCTGCAACTCTTGCAGGCTCTGCTGCTGGCGCTGGATGGCAGCCTGCTGGCTCTCGGCCTGCTCACGGCTGGTAAAGCCGTTGTTGTTCAGCTTCTGCTGGAAGTTCTGCATGGCACTCTGCAGAGCCTGACCCTTCTGGTTCAGGGTGTTGCGGGCATTATTGCTCTTCTTTTGCAGAATCAGGGTGAACTCCTTGCAGAACTCATATTGAGTCATCAGCGAGTCAACCTCGACATAAGCGATTTTCATTCCGCCAGTAGCATTGTCAGCGGCAGTAGCAGGTTGGTCGTCCATCTTAGGACTTGCGTTGTTGCACGAAGCCAGTGCTACTACGGCAGCAGCGGCCATCATCATGTACTTTTTCATTTCTTCTTTTTGTTTATTTGATTTTCAATATTTCGATTTCTCTGCGACGGAAAACTTGCTACGTTGGCGCATCTCGCGGTCTTGGTCCATCACGCAGTGGATGCCGCGTTCACGCATGGCTTGACTGTCGTGAATGTGCTGTGAACTAAAGGTTCCGTTCTTGCGGAAAATCAGTTTCACGCAGAAAAAAGCCATGCCGATAGCAATTATTAACGTACTCAATAGCAATATTTCCATCATAAATGATTAATTTTGCGGTGCAAAGTTAAGCAAATAATTGCGAAAACCAATAAAATAAACATTAATTAATAAAATGAATAAAAGTGAGTTAAAACCTGCTGTTGTCTTCGAACAGTTTGCGAAGATTAACCAGATTCCACGCCCCTCGAAGCGTGAGGAGAAGATGATTGAGTACCTAAAGACATGGGGTGAGAGCCACGGACTGGACACCAAGGTGGACGAGACGGGTAACGTCATCATACGCAAGGCGGCCACCCCAGGCATGGAAAACCGCAAGACTGTCATCCTGCAAAGTCACATGGATATGGTGTGCGACAAGCTGGTGGACTATGAGATAGACTTCGACCGTGACCCCATCAAGACCTATATTGATGGCGAATGGCTGACGGCTGAGGGTACGACGCTGGGTGCTGACGACGGCATTGGCTGTGCTATGGAGCTGGCTGTGCTGGAGTCTACGGATATTGAGCATGGTCCTATTGAGTGTGTCTTTACGCGCGACGAGGAAACAGGACTGACGGGTGCCGAGGGCATGAAGGCCGGATTTATGACGGGCGACTACCTGATTAACCTTGACTCTGAGGACGAGGGTGAGATATTCGTGTCGTGTGCTGGTGGTCGCAATACGACGGCTAAGTTTAGCTTCCAGCGCGAAGAGGCTCCGCAGGGTTCCTTCTTCCTGCGTGCCCAGTTGAAAGGATTGGTAGGCGGTCACTCAGGCGACGATATCAACAAGCAGCGGGCTAACGCCATCAAGTTGCTGGGTCGCTTCCTGTTCCAGACCATGCAGCGCTACGAGGGTGTCCGTCTGGCTGAGTTTAACTCTGGCAAGATGCACAACGCCATTCCTCGTGACGGTCAGTTTGTTATTGCTGTGCCCGATGCCGTAAAGGAGAACGTTAAGGCCGACTGGAATGTATTTGCATCCGACGTTGAGGAGGAGTTCCACGTAACGGACACGCAGATGGTATGGACTATGGAGTCGACCGATGCCCAGCCTGTCATTGAGGCTCAGGTGGCTCGTCGTTTTGTCTATGCCCTGCAGGCTGTTGACAATGGTATCTACGCCATCTGTCAAGACCCTGAACTGAACGGCATGGTAGAGACTTCGTCGAACATCGCCAGCATTGAGACTTCAGAGACGGAGATTAACATCGTATCGTCGCAGCGTTCTAACGTTATGTCGAACCTTGACAATATGTGTGCCACTATTGAGGCTTGCTTTGCACTGGCTGGTGCCGAGGTGAAGCACTCCGACGGCTATCCAGCTTGGAAGATGCGCGCTCATAGCGACCTGCAGAAACTCGTCCGCGATTCCTATGTCCGCCTGTTTGGCAAGGAGCCTGTGGTTCGGGGCATCCATGCTGGTTTGGAGTGTGGCCTCTTCTCCGAGCGTTATCCTAACCTTGACATGGTGTCGTTTGGGCCTACGCTGCGTTTTGTTCACACCCCTGACGAGCGGTTGCTGATTCCTACCGTCCAGATGGTTTGGGACCACCTGCTTGATGTCCTGAAGAACATTCCCCAGAAGTAATGAAGAACGCCCTATATATAATAATAGGTGTAGCTCTGTTGCTGTTCGCCTCTTGCGGACGGCAACAGCAGGCCAAGTCAGCTGTTAAGGATTTCGTTGACCAGCAGTTACGGCAACAGGACGTTAGTTATCTTGACTTCTCCGCTGTCGATTCCACCCGTGCCGTTACCGATTCGCTGGTTCAGGCAATGCGCAAGAGGGTAGGGGGCAGCGTGCAATATCAAGAGCGCACAGGCAGCACTCTGTTGCACATCCGCGCCCAGTACGTGACGGAAGGCGACACCCTGAGTGCCACCTTCTATCTGGACCCTCAGACGATGGGCGTTGTAGCCTATAAGAAAAACTGATTAAAAACAGGTTCAGGGCGGCCGCCCTGAATGTTGAGGGCGACCGCTCCATTCATTAAGGGCGGCCGCCCTTAATCATAAGCACGGGCGCTCTACGACCAGAGCGAGCCGTTCCGTCACCCGGCGGGAACGGCTCCTTATCCCTCTCCGAGCGTCTGTTTATCCCTTCCCGAGATACTCCGCACCATGTAAAGAGCTACTCCGCACGATGTGCGGAGCCGTTTGGCATGATGTGCGAAGCGGCTTACGCTTTTCGTCACTTTTTGCACCGAATAGTATTGTAGTTACAGAAAATTTCGTAAATTTGCAGCCGCCAAATCTTCGGAGGCGGCAGCAGACATAGTGAGACAAGCGTGTCCACATTATTTGTTTCTCAACTCAGAAAACGACCAAACTATAACGAGTATATTAGAGAAACAGGCAAGAGGTGCGCCCAAGCGTAGCGGGTGTATGCTTTGTCTTGTAATATCTAATATGGGTTACTTGGTCGTTCCCTTGAGTTGGTAGTACAAGCATGGAGGATATGCCTGCTCTTTTTATGCGCTGAAAATATCGATTAGCAGAGACAAAAGAAACTCAAAAATACGACCAAGAAAATGAAAGTTTTGTATTTCTGCGCCCAGACCGTTGGCCGGCACATCTGTGGGCTTACGGGTAAGGGGATGTTGTGCTTGCAAGTTGTAAGTCGCAACAGAATGAGGCGGAGTGCGCTCGTAGGCGCACTATTCTGCCGTGTGTTAATTCTATCGGCCCAGCAGGCGGTTGTTGACAGCGTTCAGCTTGAACCTTGCTCCTTTCGTGTGCATCAGCTGATTCTTCCGGCTGCTTTGGTTACCGTTGGTGCTCTTGGAGTGGATAACGGTTGGGCTTGCTTTGTCAAAGATGGTGTGAGGGACGGCTTTCAGGAGCTGCGTGGCGACTGTCGCTTTCGGACTGACGATTATCTTCAGTATCTGCCAGTTGCGGCTCATGTCGGGATGGGGCTTGTTGGTGTTAAGGCTCGCCACCCTTTCCGCGAGCGGGTGGCTGTTACGGCCACGGCATACGCGGCAATGGGCTTGCTGGTAAATGTAACGAAGTATGCGGTTAGGGAGAAACGTCCAGACACTGAGGCGAGAAATTCGTTCCCGTCAGGCCACACTGCAACGGCATTCATGGGGGCAGAACTGGTGCGCAAGGAGTATGGAAACGTGTATGGCATGGGGGCTTACGCTTTTGCAACAGGCATTGCTTTTCTGCGCCTTTATAATGACCGCCACTGGCTTAATGACATTATTGCAGGTGCGGGTGTCGGCATCCTGTCCGCCCATATTGGCTACTGGTTGTTGCCGTTGGAGCAACGGTGGCTTGGCTGGGGAAACTCATCGACAGCCATCGTGGTTGCTCCAGCGTGTAATCCTGTAGACCGAAATCTTGGTTTTGTGCTTACTGCCTGCTTCTGAAAGGTTCTTTTAGATACGCATTACTTGCTTTACGCCCTTGACGGTGCGTAGCTTCTTCATGAGGCTTTCCAGACGGGTGTTGTCGTCAATCATGATGGTCAGGTTGCCGTTGAACAGACCGTCGTGCGAGTCGATGTTAATGGAGCGCAGGACGAGTTTCTCGTCCTTAGAGATAATGCTGGTCAGGTTGTTGACGATACCGATGTCATCGTTGCCGATGACGCGCAGGGTGATGGCATACTGGCTGGAGCCCTTGCCGCTCCACTTGGCTCGCACGATGCGGTAGCCGAACCGTTTCTTTAGCTCAGGGGCATTGGGGCAGTCCTCACGGTGTATCTTGATGCCGCCGCTGACGGTGACGAAGCCGAATACGGAGTCGCCGTAGATGGGCTGGCAGCAACGAGCCAGCTGGTAGTCGATGCCCTTTAGGTTGCGGTCAATCACAAGGACGTCATCCTGTATGGCATTGGTAGATAGGCGGCTTTCGTCAAGCACGAAGTTAGCGGCGCTCTCGGCTACGTTGTTGCCTGTAACGGGCTGGTCGCCCTGTTGCAGTTCTATGTAGCGGTCTATGACGTGGCCAGCATCCAGCTCACCCGATGATATTTGGCGGTAGAAGTCGCTAACCTCCTTGAAGCCCAGCTTGCGGATGAGCAGCTGCATGACACTCTCGTCCATCTCTAACTTGCGATTCTTGAACTTGCGCTCCAGTGTCTCCTTGGCGAACAGGCTCTCCTTGACTTGTGTCTCCTTCAAGGCCAGCCGTATTTTCGACTTGGCGCGCGAAGTCTTGACGATGTTCAGCCAGTCCTGCTTGGGCTTTTGGTTGGTGGCGGTCATGATTTCCACCTGGTCTCCACTCTGCAACTGCTGCCGCAGCGTAACCACCTTGCTATTGATGCGGGCTCCAACGCACGTGTTGCCGAGCTTCGAATGGATGTGGTAGGCAAAGTCGAGCACGGTGGCTCCCTTGGGAAACTTGTAGAGGTCGCCCTTGGGCGTAAAGACGAACACTTCGTCTTCGTACAGCTCCATCTTGAACTGGTCCATAGCCTCCAGCCCGTCGCTGGTCTCGAGCATCGAGCGAATGTTAGTCAGCCAGTCGTCCAGCCCTGACTCGCTTTTCACACCCTTGTAGCGCCAGTGGGCAGCCACGCCACGCTCAGCCACCTCGTCCATGCGCTCGGTGCGTATCTGCACCTCAACCCATTTCTGTTCAGGGCCCAGCACGGTAATGTGCAATGACTCGTAACCGTTAGACTTAGGCACGCTCAGCCAGTCGCGCAACCGCTTGGGGTTGGGCTGGTACATGGACGTGACCAAGGCAAAAGCCTGCCAGCAGTGTATCTTCTCCTTCTCCTGTGGCGTGTCGATGATGATGCGGATAGCAAACAAATCGTAGACCCCCTCGAAGGCGCAGTGCTGTTTCTTCATCTTTTGCCAGATGCTGTGAATGCTTTTAGTGCGTCCCTTGATGTGGAACCGCAGACCAGCTTCTGTCAGTCGCTGGCTAATGGGTTGGATGAACCGCTCAATGTAAGCGTCGCGACTCTGCTTCGTCTCGCTCAGCTTACCCTTGATATGATAGTAGGCATCGTGCTCCAGATACTTTAGCGACAGGTCTTCCAACTCTGATTTCAGTTTGTAGAGACCCAGCTTGTGAGCCAGTGGAGCATAGAGGTAAGCCGCTTCCTGACTGACCTCATGCTGCGCCTCAAGGTTCTCCGTGTCGCGAATCTGACGCATCAGGTTCACGCGGTCAGCCAGCATGATAAGGATGACACGCATATCCTCGGCAAACGACAACAGCAGATTGCGGAAGTTCTCAGACTCGACGACGGGGTTCTTCTGGTAGAGTTCCTGAATGCGCTGCAGACCATGCAGGATGCGCGCCACGGACTCGCCAAACTGGCTGCGTACCTCGTCGACGGTCAGCAATCCCTGC
Source organism: uncultured Prevotellaceae bacterium (assembly GCA_947174945.1). Classification (GTDB taxonomy): domain Bacteria; phylum Bacteroidota; class Bacteroidia; order Bacteroidales; family Bacteroidaceae; genus Prevotella. The sequence continues at coordinate 11,532 of CAMWKZ010000010.1, forward strand.
TCCACGTTAGGACGCAACAGCACGGCCAGCACACCGTCGCGCTTCAGGCCAATCTCGTCGACCATCAGCTGCGCCGTCTGGAAACTCAGCAGGATAGGGTTCAGCCCAAACACATCGCGGTTGACCTGTCGGTTCTCTATGGTCTTCATCAGCAGCTGGCGCATGTGCGCCTCGTCGCCTTCCGCCAGCGTGGGGGCTATCTGTTCGCGAATGTGCTGGTATAACTCCAGCGTTTCTTCCTTTTCCTGTGTTGTAAATTCCAGTCTCTCTGCCATGATGTTCATCAGTTTAGTAGTGCAAAGGTAGAAAATAATTATGAATTATAGGTGATGAGTTAAGGGTTTTTTGTAACTTTGCCCGCGCAAACGATAGAATATAAGCAGATATGGCAGGATATTTAGTAAGCGACAACCGCAAGGTGACGACGCACCGCTTGATGGAGATGAAGCAGAAAGGCGAGAAAATCTCCATGCTGACCTCATACGACTACACGATGGCCGGCATCGTGGATAAGGCCGGTATTGACGCTATACTGGTGGGCGACTCGGCCTCCAACGTCATGGCCGGCAATGCAACGACGCTGCCCATGACCGTCGACCACATGATTTACCACGCCCGCTCGGTGGCGCGTGCCGTCAGCCGTGCGCTGGTGGTGTGCGATATGCCCTTTGGCTCCTATCAGGTGAACGCTGCCGACGGTGTGGCCAATGCCATCCGCATCATGAAGGAAAGCGGGTGCGACGCGCTGAAGATGGAAGGTGGCGAGGAGATACTCGACACCGTGAAGCGCATACTGGATGCGGGCATCCCCGTCATGGCCCACTTAGGGCTGACCCCGCAGTCAATCAACAAGTTTGGCACCTACGCCGTGCGTGCCAAGGAGCAGGCCGAGGCCGACAAGCTGATGCGCGACGCACGGCTGCTCGACGAGGCTGGCTGCTTCGGCATTACGCTGGAGAAGGTGCCCGCTGCGCTGGCCGCCGAGGTGACAAGAGCCGTGAAGTGCCCCACCATAGGCATAGGTGCCGGCAACGGCACTGACGGGCAGGTGCTCGTCGTGGCCGATATGCTGGGCATGACGCAGGGCTTCTCGCCCCGTTTCCTGCGCCGCTATGCCGACCTGAATGCCGTTATCACGGACGCAGTGGGCCACTACGTGGAAGACGTTAAGAGCGGCGATTTCCCCAATGAAAACGAATCTTATTAGCGAATGAATACCCAGAACCCACCTGTTCACGTCAAGCTCTGGCACCGTTCCTTCTGGCTGTTAGCTATCAGTTCGCTGCTGCTCACGATGTCCGTCTACGCACTTATTCCCGTGCTCCCCCAGTGGCTCATGCTGACGGAGAACTTCACGCCGCAGGAAACGGGGCTGTTGATGGGTGCCTTCACCCTTGGGCTTTATTTCTTCGGCGCTCCCTGCTCGTGGCTTGTGCAGCACTATCGGCGCAACGTCGTGTGTATGTGGGCCATTGTTGCCGTCGTTCTTGCCCTTGGGTGGCTGTGGTATGTCGACAGCCAGCACTCCGAGTTTGTGGAGCGGGACGTTATCCTGCTGGAACGACTGGCGCTGGGAGCCGCCTTCGGACTGGCTCAGATGGTGCTCTCGTCGACACTGATTATTGACACCTGCGAGTCGTTTCAGCGCACGGAGGCCAACCACAGTGCTTCGTGGTTTGCCCGTTTTGCCCTGTCGTTAGGGCCGTTGGCGGGCATCGTCATCTATATGCTGGCTGGCTTCCACGCCGTGGTGTTGGCCACGATGGGCATGGCCGTGGCCTCCCTGTTGTGCATCAAGATGGTAACCTTCCCGTTCCGCAGCCCTGAAGAAGGCATTCATGTGGTTTCGCTTGACCGTTTCTTCCTGCCTCACGGCTTTGTGCTGTATGTCAACCTGCTGCTGGTTGGCATCGTGGTGGGACTGCTGTTGTCAATGCCGCACGAGTCGGTGTTCTATGGGCTGATGATGGGTGGCTTCCTGCTGGCCCTGCTGGCGCAGCGTTTCGTCTTTCGCGATGCCGAGCTGAAAAGCGAGGTAGTGTCGGGACTGATACTGATGTTGGCCGCCCTGCTGATATTGCTGGCCGAGCCTGCATCGCCCGTGCCCCCCGTCTTGGTGGGACTGAGCGTTGGCATCATTGCTTCGCGCTTCCAGCTGTTCTTTGTCAAACTGAGCCGCCACTGCCAGCGGGGCACGTCGCAGAACACCTACTTTCTGGGCTGGGAAACGGGCCTGAGTGGAGGCATCGGACTGGGCTATGCGCTGTTCTTCGGACAGCCCACCACCTTATTATATACGGCACTCGCGCTGACAGCCGTTGCCCTGCTGATGTACCACTTGTTTACCCACGCATGGTTCGTGCGCAATAAAAACCGTTGACGATGAAAGACAATCTTACTGAACGTTTCCCGCTGGTCGATGAGCAAGGCAACGTCGTAGGCTCTGCCACCCGTGGCGAGTGTCATAACGGCTCGCGACTGCTTCACCCCGTAGTCCATTTGCACGTGTTCAACTCGCGTGGCGAGGTGTATCTGCAGAAGCGTCCTGAGTGGAAAGACATACAGCCGGGCAAGTGGGATACGGCTGTGGGCGGTCATGTTGACTACGGAGAAAGCCCCGAGGATGCTCTGCGGCGTGAGGTGCGCGAAGAGCTGGGCATTACTGATTTTGAGCCAGTGTCTTTAGGTCACTACGTGTTTGACAGCCAGCGCGAACGCGAGTTGGTCTATGTCAACCGCACCGTCTACGATGGCCCCGTGCGTCCGTCGGCTGACGAGCTGGATGGCGGTCGCTTCTGGACGCAGGAAGAACTGCGCGCAGCCTTTGGCAACGGCATCCTAACCCCCAACTTTGAAAGCGAATATCGTCGCTTTTTCTTACCTGAATAACTTGTTAGTGAGAGAAGGAACCGTTCCTACCCCGAGAAAGAACGGTTCTTTCTCAGGGAAAGGACGGCTCTTACTCATGGAAAGCTCCGTTCTTTCCCACAGAATGAAAAACTATCGGCGGCAGAACTGGGCGTAAGGACAGGTGCGACACACCTTGAGGTCGTCGGTAGGGCGGAAAGGCGTGTCGGCTGAGAATATCTCCGCAACCTTCTGTTCCAGCAGCTCGTTGAAGCGAGTAGTGTGCTCCGCCACGTCGAGAATAGGCTCCTTGCCGAATTTCAGCGTGGGGTCGTAATCGTCGGCTGCGGCGTGCTGGATGAACAGCAGGGCAGGCGCAACAGGCTTGTTATACTGCTGGCGCACAATATCGGCATAGACAAAGGTTTGCAGATAGTAGTCGCTGTGGTCGTGTATCCTCTCTGGCGCGAAGATAGCCTCTACGTCGGGCAGCGGCTTTAGGTTGCGGCTGCCCGTCTTGTAGTCGACGACACGGATGCGCTCCTCCAGCGTTCCCTCGTTGATAAGGTCAAGACGGTCAATGCGCCCCCCGATGGAGAGGTCGGCCAGTTGCCGCTTGACGTCACACTCCAGTCCGAGAATGGTGAAGGGAGCCAGTCGGCGGTCAATCTCAATGAGCTGGCGCAGGTAGTGGATGATGACCTCGCGATTGATGATGTGCAGACCGTTCAACGGGGCATTGGGCAGTTCGCGATGGAACGCCTCGTCGACGGCTCGCTCAATCTCCACCTTGCTTTTGAGAAGATGGGTCAGTACGTCGTCGGTCAGGTAGTTGGGCAGCTGGTGGTAAATAAGGTCGGCGGCTTCGTGGAAGATGTTGCCGAAGATGCGGTTGTCCAGCTCCTGTTCGTCATCGGGCACATCGGGTTCTTTCAGGTCGGCCACGTAGCGGTAGTAGAACTGCAACGGGCAGCGCATATACTTGTTGATGGCCGTAGGCGAAAGCGTCTCAAAGCTCGTTTGCAGGATGCCCATCACGCGCTCCGTCTTCTCAATGGGCTGTGGGTTCCACCGCTCGGCCTGCTTGCCCGCTTGCAGGGTGTGCTGGGTGATGGGCAGTCCGCTCTCGACCAGCATTTGCAGCATAAAACGGCTCATCTCGCCCCGCTGACCGTCCTCCGTCGAGTTGTTGTAGAGGATGGTCACGTCGTGGGCGCGCTGCAACAGGCGGTGGAAGTAGTAGGCATAGATGCTCACCTTGTTTTCAACCGTGGTCAGTTGGTAGGCCTGACGGATGCTGTGCGGTATGAACGAACTGTCGTTGACACCCTTGGGCATATTCCCCTCGTTGCACGACAATAGCAGCACGTGGTCGAAGTCAAGGTTGCGCGTCTCCAGCACGCCCATCACCTGCAGTCCCTCGGCTGGCTCGCCGTGGAAGGGGATGCTGGTCTGCTGCAGTATCTGGCTCGTCAGTCGCTGTAGCGTCTGGTCGCTCACTTGCAGGTCGCCACTCTCGATGAGGCTGTTTAGGCGGTTCACCAACGTGTAGGCGCGGAATAGCGATTCTTGGAACAGCGGGTCTGTTATCTTGCCCTTCGCCCCTTGTGCAATGGCCTTTAGCATGGCCAGCAAGGGTTGCTGGTCGTCTACGAAACAGGCGTAGGGGTGGCGGTGGAAGGCGCGCAGCAGTCGGGGAGAGCGACCGCCTAACTGCATATCGTAGTATAACTGCACGAACGAGGCAATGGGTGTCTGCGCCAGTGGGTAGCCCGTGGTGACGTTGACCTTCTCAACCTCGTCGGGCAGACAGTGGATGACGGTGGGCAACAGCGTTTCGTCGCACAGCACGATGGCCGTGCGTCGCCCGTCCTTGTGGCGCTCCTGTTGCCGCAGCCATGTGCTGACGTAGCGGGCCTGAATGTGCTCCGTGGGTGCGGCAATGTAGCTGATGTGCTTCTCGCGACTGAACTGGTTGTATATGTCGCCGTCGTGGCTGTCCAGCTCGTTGGGGAAGTATCGCAGGTACTGGGCAATGTATCGCCCCGCCTCGTGGTGCTGCATATAGTATTGGTCGAAGTCCCAGTAGAACTTGGCCTTCCCTTCCTTCTGTAGGGCGGAGAATAGCTGCTGCTCAACCTTCTGCAGCAGGTTGAAGCCAACGAAGATATAGTGCTCGTAGGGGAAGCCCGACGTTCCGCTTGTGGCAATGACGTTGCTGCAGACGGAGCGGTAGAGTGCGCCCTCGTAGGCCAGTCCCTGCTCGTTGAGCCGCTGGTTGTAGTCGTGGTAAATGTCGGCAAAGTGGCTCCATAGGCGCAGGAAGCGTTGCTTCAGCTCGGTTTCGTGCTCCTCGGTGAAGTGGCTGAAGAAGTGGCGCAGCAGTTGGCGCTGTTCGTCGGTAAGGAAGCTCAGGTCGTCCAGTTCGTGAATGTCGCGCAGGTTGGCAAAGACACGGTCGGGGTCGGCCATGTTCTTGTCGATGTCGTCAAAATCGCTGATGAGCAACTGCCCCCAGCTATAGAACTTGTCCAGCGTCTCGTCGGAGCCCGTCTGTTGGCAGAACGACTTGTGCAGGTCGCACACCAGCTTGACGGGGTCGGCCACCTGCCACTGGCTCTGCTGGCGGAACAGCTCGCTGATGGTGATGTAGGCGGGGCTCCACAACGGCTTCTGGGCTATGCGGGCTAACTGCTCGTTCAGGAACAGCGAGGCGCGTTTGTTGGGGAATACGACCGCAATGCGTGACAGGTCAGTGCCGTACTTGCAGATGATGTCCTTGGCAACGAATCGTAGAAACTCTTTCATTTTACTTCTTCTATTTGATTACTGTACACGTACCACAGCCAGCCTCGGACGGCTGGCATCTGCATCTGGCGGAGCAGTTGCATATATTCGCTGACTTGTTGGTGGTGCTCTGCCTGAGGGCGGCCAAACTTGAAGTCGATGACGTGGGTGCTTGTGCCGTCGGTGATGACACGGTCGGGGCGGCGCTCTACGACCTTTCCTTGCTCGTCCAGTCGCAGAATGGTGCACTCGTTGAAGAGCTGCCAACGGTCGGAGAACCATTCGTTTACTCTTGTGTCCTCCAGTCTTCGCTGGATAATGCCGGTCAGCTTCTCGCGGGTTACCTCGTCGTCGTAGAGTATGCCGTCGGTCTGCATCTGCGACAAGGCGCGTGGTATGTCTGCCGTGGTGCGGATGGTCGAGAACACCTCGTGGAGCACGCTGCCCAGCTTGATGTAGCTGAGTGGGGCTTCTTCGTCGTCGCCCTCGATAAATTCACGGCTACGGTTGCTCTGTCGGAACTCCGTCTTGACCGTGAAACTCTCCATCGTGATGTGCTCTGGGGTTGCTGGTTGCAGGAATACGTTTGCTGAGTGTCCCGAGTGTCTGGGCCGCTCAAGGGCTTCCAAGGTTCCGTAGCTGAAGGCAATGGGTGCCTCGTCGTCTTCCATACCGTTGAGCACTGCACCTTCCAGCTGGTGAATGTTTGGCAGGACGGCTTCTATCAGTGCCGAGCGATTGCTCTTGCTGCCTCGCTGGCCAACGACAAACAAGCTGCGGACGGCACGGGTGAAGGCGACGTAAAGCAGGTTCAGGTTGTCGACGGTGTTCTGTAAGTGCTCGTCCTGATAGTCTGATTCGTAGATGCTGCCCCGCATTTGCTTCTCGCTATAGTCGATAGGGGCAATGGGCAGGGCATCGAAGGGAACCACGTGAGGCTCGCACCAAAGGATGTCGGGCATCTCTAACCGCCAGTCGCAGAACGGAATCAGCACGTGGTCGAACTCCAGTCCCTTGCTCTTGTGAATCGACAGGATGCGCACACCGTTGGTCACGTCGCTCTGGATGGTCTTGCTGCTGATGGTCTCGTCCCACTCACGCACAAAGGCGTTAATGTCCGTTGAGTTGTCTTGTGTAAACTGGTGCAGCTGGTCGTAGAAGGCACACATATAGGCGCTCTGCTCGTCAAGTCGTTGTAGTTGGAAGATGGCATAGAGCCGCTCTACCAGTTCGTAGAGGGGCATCTGCAGCAATTCCTGTGTGTGCTGGGTAAACGCGTCGGGCAGCAGTTCGTCTAATGGACGGTCTTTGATGAGCAGCTCTTGCTCCGCAGTAACGTCGCCAAGTACGGAGCGGTGATAAAGCTTGGCGACCGTGGCCTTGGCGAGCAGGTCGTCAGGGTGGGTAAGCAAGTGGAGTGCCTGCACCAAGAGGCATACCGAGACGGAAGCATCGAGCCTGAAAGCCTCGTCGCTGACTATGCGCACATCGGGTAGGTGGACGGCAAAGTAGTCGGCTATGAACGGTATATACTTGTTGGTGCGCACCAGAATAGCGATGTCGCTCAGTTGCGCCCCCTGTTCGCGAAGTTGCTGGATGGTGCTCATCAGTTCGTTCATGGTTTGTTCCTGATAGTCCTCGGCGGGCAGCAGCTTGATGCTTACCATGCCTTTGGCTTCGCGCTCGGGCGGTACTTGCTGCGCTACGTCGTCGTAGGCGTGTTGCAGTTGCTGTGCTCCAGTGGGATTTTCCTCTTGCAACCGCTCGTATTCCTGTCGGGCGGCTTCCGTGAAAAAGGCGTTGTTGAAGGCTACGATGTTACGCTCTGAACGGTAGTTCGTCTCCAGTGGCTTGATGTCAACCATTTCTTCGGCGTGGGGAAACTCGCGGTCGATGGCGTTGAGCAGTCGCCAGTCGCCAGAGCGCCAGCGGTAGATGCTCTGCTTTACATCGCCTACTATCAGGTTCTCCGTTTCTTGATGGCTCATGCACTCTTGCAACAGCACCTTGAAGTTCTTCCATTGTATGGTGCTGGTGTCTTGGAACTCGTCAATCATGACGTGTTCCAGCTGCGTGCCAATCTTCTCAAAGATAAACGGTGAGTCGCTGTCGCTGATAAGGGCATGGAGCAGTTGCTGGGTGTCGCTAAGCAGAAAGCGGTTGGCTTCCTCGTTCAGTTCACGTACCTTTCGCTCAATACTGCCTAAGAGGCGTAGCTGGCTTAGGTGGCGCAGCGTGAGGTCGGCTGACTGGTAAAGGCGGTATTGCTGGGGCCGTTCCTCGATAGCGTACTTTAGTATCTGTATCAATGACTCTTCGGCAACGGCATGAATGGTCGCTGCCTGAGGGTGTTTCTTGGCATACCATTTCGATGGGTCGCCCATGCAGTCGAGTGCGCGCTTTCCTACAATGCTTTCGTCCATCAGTCCCTTGCGCAGCTTGAGAAACAGCCCTGCCACGCCCGACTTGCCGTATGGCAGGTCGTCGACGGTCAGTCCCTCGGCGTCAAGCGTGTCGAAGAACGACTCGGCAATCTCTTTCATGTGCTCTTGGGCATCGGCTCTTATCTGCCGTAGTTGCTGGGTATATCCTTCGATAAAGCCTTTCTCCTCGATTTTCTGCTTGAGGGTTGTGCTGTGCTCCTTATAGTAATCGCGGAAGATGGTCTTGCCGAATTGCTTAACCTGCCCGATAATGTTCCATGAGCGGTCGTCGCTAATCTTCTCCATAATATAGCTGAGGAGCCATTGCAGCATGACATCCGTGTGCGTTAGCGAGTCGATAAGCTGGTCGACAGCCTGTTCTTCTACTTGTGTGTCGTTAAGCCCGATGCGCAGGTTGGCTGTCAAGTCCAGTTCGCGGGCAAGGTTACGCAGCACACTCTGGAAGAACGAGTCGATGGTTTCCACCCTGAAATAATTGTAGTTGTGCAGTAGCAGATGCAGTGCTTCGCCTGCCCGCTGACTTATCAGTTGGGGCTCAAAGCCTGTGTCAGCCATGATGCGGCGGGTATAGTTCTGGGAGTCTGGCAGTTGCTTCCAGATGCCATAGAGTTGGGAAAGAATGCGCATCTTCATTTCCTCCGTAGCCTTGTTGGTGAAGGTGACGGCAAGGATGTTACGATAGCTCGTCGGGTTCTTGACAAGCAACTTGATGTACTCCGTAGCCAGTGTGAACGTTTTGCCGCTGCCAGCACTGGCTTTATAGACAGTGAGAGGTTTTACCATCGTCTGAATAGTTCTATTGTGAATTTACAGCCAAAGCCCTCGTACTTGTTACCGAGGAAGCTGGTGAAGAAGCCCGTGGAGAGGTAACGGGTTGTGAAGCCGTAGCCTAACTCTATATAGGGGCGCCGGTGCTCAATGGACAAGCCGCTGATGTAGACACGCTCCATTTCTATAATGTGGCCTATCAGGGGCACCCATGTTAACGCCAGCAGGGGGGATTCAAAAGAGAAATTGCCACGCACGTAGTAATTCGACTCGTTATACCAGCGGCTATCCAGTAGTTGGAATTGTCCCGTCCAGTCGTCATCCCATCCCGTTGCCAAGTTATTATCACGGAAATTGGTGTAGTCGACGAAATAGCCCGAACTGCGTCGGGTATAAAAGCCGGTACCTGTGCGGACGTTGATGCCTCGCAAACTCTTCATCTTGTGCTTATACGACAGGTCGAACTCCCATCGCTCGTAGTCGAGGTTTGACTTGAGTACGTTCTTGAACCCACGCTCGTAGTTAGCGGTCAGTGTGGGGCCTTTCTCCTGCCAGGGCTTGAAATGCAGGGTTAGCATGGGGGCGAAACTACGGTATTCCTCTGGAAGTCCGATTTCACTCATGACTTGACGGTTAGTAGAGCTACGGCGGTGGTAGACCAGACCAGTCATGATTTCTACCCAGTCGAAGGCTTCCACGTTATTGACTAACTGAAAATACTCGTCTTTGAACTCTGGAACGTCAAAGTCCTCTCCTTTCTCCTCAATAATGTCGTTGACTAACGAGGCGTGGCTGATGCGGTTGCCGTTAGCCCATGTAGCTTCGGCATAGCCGTTGCGCTTAGGGTTATACGTCATGCGTAGAGGTGCGGTATAGAAAAACTGGCTTAGTTTGAAGTTGTAGCCCATTTGTGGGTTGAGCGTCAGGTAGCGGTGCTCGTTAAAGTTATAACGTAGTCCGACGTTCAACTTATAGGCAAAACCTCGTTGCTTGCTATAGCTAAAGTAAAGTGGGTTAAGTAGGGGGGAGATACGCATGGAGGCTGCTCCTGCATCGGCACGGGTTGAGTTGACGAGGTTGTAGCCTATCTTGTTCCAAAGAAAGTCAGTGAATTTGTTTCGGCGGGCTACCGTATCAGTGGTTTGCAGTAGTGTGTCTTTTTCTACAGGCTTATGGCTGTCGTAGATTTCCTTTTCGTTAGCGGTCAGTAAGGTAGGGCGTAGTTTCTCCATCAGCTGCGGGTCTTCCACGTTGTCAATGGAGTCGGGCAGCGAGATAGGGCAGTTGTAATAGGCACGGCAGGTGGCATTGATGTTATTACCCAAGAACTTAAACTGAATCTCAGTCATGCAATGCTCAGGCAATATGATATCTTCGTCCCGATTCATATTGGCCGTTACATTGAACGATACCATGTCGTATTCGCCTTCGAAGTTAATGGAGTTGATGCGTCCCGTTTCCAATTCAATGAAAGCATGGCCCTTAATGAGCTGCGTGTTGTTGGTTCTGGGACGGAACCGCACCATATACAAGCTATTGTTAACAGGGGTAATGCGGTATTTGTAGAAGAAGCGGTTGGCGTAATAGAACGGCGATAGTATCTGTCCACTGTATAGGGTCTCGTGATAGAGATTGGGTGTCATATACTGCAGCATATTGGGCATGACAGTCCTGTTTCGTGGGATAGTGCCATATACTACTTGCCGGTGCAGGTCATACTGGGAGGCATTGCGGAACGTCATCTTATAATATGCCTCGGCAATGAACTCCTTGTCGCCTTTGGCAATGGAGTACATGGTCGGTACGAGAAAGAGGGTAGGGTTGCGGCGGTTAGTCTTAAACGTACACGCTATATATACGTTTTTGCTTGTAGAATCGTCCTTTTGGGCTGTACTTTGCTTTAAACTGGTATTGGCCTGCCGCTGCTGATTGGCATAGGTCCATACACGATAGAGCACCAGCGTATCAATAGACCTGTTGCGAGAAAAACAAATGCTGGGCATGAGTATCGTCATGCCCAGCAACCATGCTATAATATACAGCTTCCGATTCACGCCTCCAAAATTACGAATAATTTCTGGAGCCGCAAAACTTTAGCCTAAATATTTCATAAGAATACGTGCATTGCCAGAGTCGCGCAGCTTGGCAATACTCTTTTCACGAATCTGGCGTACACGCTCACGGGTCAAGCCCAGCTGGTCGCCAATTTCCTCCAGTCCTTTCTCATGGCAGCCAATACCAAAGCACTCGCGGATAATTGTGATTTCGCGCTCTTTCAACACTTTCTGCAACACGGTGTTCAGCTCCTGTGCCATTGACTCGTGGTCAACCTGACGGTCAGTACGAGAGTCTTCGCCTGAAGCCATTACATCAAGCATACAGTTGTCTTCGCCGTCCTGGAAAGGTGCATCAATGCTCACATGATGACCGTCGGCCATCATAGACTGGGCAATCTTTTCCTCGTCCATGTTCGTAGCATCACTCAACTCCGATACTGATGGGTGACGCTGATTTTCCTGCTCGAAGCGGTTGATTTCGTGACTAATCTTATTCAGACTGCCTACCTGATTAAGAGGCAGACGTACAATTCTGCTCTGCTCTGCAATAGCCTGCAGGATGGACTGGCGAATCCACCATACGGCATAGGAAATGAATTTGAAACCACGAGTTTCGTCAAACTTCTGTGCGGCCTTTATTAGACCGATATTACCCTCGTCAATCAAGTCAGTCAGCGTCAGTCCCTGATGCTGATACTGCTTAGCAACAGATACTACGAAACGCAGATTAGCCGTTACCAACTTGTCCTTGGCACGCTCGCCCTCTGGACCGCCCTTGCGTATTTTCTGAGCCAGCTCGATTTCCTCGTCAATGCTAATCAGTGGCGCACGGCCGATTTCCACCAGATACTTATCCAGCGCCTCACTTGAGCGGTTCGTAATACTCTTCTGAATCTTTAGTTGTCTCATCTTTTATCCCTTGTGTTCTTTCTAACCTCTTGATATTCAGGTGTATGAAAATGTCTTCTTTTAAAGCGGTGCAAAGTTACGAAAAATATCTCTTCGTTGTTCTTCGTACACGGAATATTTTGCTTAAAAAAGTTTAATTCTCTTTGGGCTTATTGTTGTGACGGCGGCGACTGCCTCCGCGGCTTCTGCCTTTTCCGTTTCGTCCTTTTCCACCTCTTCTGCGTCCGCCTCGTCCGCGGGAATTTTTGCGAGGAGCCGATGGCTGGTATGCAGGGCCGTCACCTAATTCTTCGGGTAGTGGGTTCTTTGGTATATCACGCTCAAGAAAGCGCTCGATATCGGCAAAATAGCGGATGTCCGACTCAGATACAAGAGTGATGGCAATGCCGTCGCGCTGGGCACGGGCTGTGCGTCCAATGCGGTGAACATAGTCCTCGGCATCGCGTGGTACATCGTAGTTGATAACCATTAGGATGTCGTCTATGTCAATGCCTCGTGCTACAATGTCAGTAGCAACCAGTACGTCCACCTGTCCTGCCTTAAAGCGGTACATCACATCGTCGCGTTCAGCTTGTGAGAGGTCAGAGTGCATAGGGGCGCAGTTGATGTGCATGTGTTTCAACTCGCGAGTAATGTCTTTTACCTTATCCTTTTTGCCAGAGAAAATGATGACGCGTTGTAATTCGCCCGCTTTGAATAGGTGGCGAATAATTCCTAACTTCTGCGGTTCATAACAAACGTAGGCCGATTGTTGAATCTTCTCGGCTGGCTTCGATACGGCAATCTTTATCTCAGCAGGATTATTTAATAAGGTACGCGCGAGTTGTTGTATCTTTGTCGGCATGGTAGCCGAAAACATAATGGTCTGATGGTCAGGGGGCAAGAGCTTGGCTATCTGCATAATATCATCAGAGAATCCCATGTCAAGCATACGGTCAGCCTCGTCAAGCACAAAGAATGAGAGGCGCGACAGGTCAAGATGCCCCATGCGGATATGCGACAGCAGTCGGCCTGGCGTGGCAATCACCACATCGGCACCCATCTTCAGTCCTTTCATTTCTTGGTCGAAGCGAGTGCCGTCGTTGCCGCCATAGACGGCTACACTTGATACACCGTCCAGATAGTAGCCGAATCCCTGCATGGCCTGGTCAATTTGCTGGGCCAGCTCACGGGTAGGCGACATGACGATGCAGTTGACGGCATCTTTAGGAAATCCGCCGTCGTCAAGCATACTCAGGATAGGTAACAGGTAGGCCGCTGTTTTACCCGTTCCCGTCTGTGCCACGCCAATAAGGTCGCGTCCGTCCAGAATCTCAGGTATGCAGCGTTCTTGTATAGGAGTCATTTCCTCGAAGTGCATATCGTAAAGTGCATCGAGGATATTGTCGTTTAAATATGTTTCTTCAAATGTCATAATCAATTAGGTGCGTGCCTATAACAGAAATAGGCGATAAATAAATATAGGATATTGGGAATCCAAGCTGCCAGCATAGGCGGCGTATCAGCATTGATGGCGAAGGTTGCACTGACCGTCTGCAACAGGATGTAAGTGAATGAAAGAGCCAACCCGGTGCCCAGATACAGTCCCATGCCGCCTTTGCGTTTGCGTGATGACAGCGATACGCCGATGATAGTCAGGATAAACGAGGCAAATGATGAGGCTATACGTTTGTGGTACTCTACCTCGTATTGCACCACATTACTGGAGCCTCGCTGTTGCTGTTTCGATATATAGCGTAGCAGTTCAGGCGATGTGAATGTCTCCTGCTGACCTTTAGAGAAGATGAGGTCCATAGGCTCCATCTGTATCAGTGTGTCAAGTTCAGAGCCGCTGGTAATCTGTTCGCGCATACCCTTCAGTGTGCGAATCTTGTAGTTGCGAGCTTTCCAGTGGTAGCGTGAATCGGAGATGGTGTCGTACTGGATGATATTGGCATTAAGCTGCGACACCATTTTCTTGTTCTCAAACTTATACAGCGCAAAGCCGTAGCCAGTCTTGCGAGTGTCATCGTATTGTGATATGTAGGCTACCACGCCCTTGTCCACCATTAGCTGGATGTTTGATGCCGATGTGTTCTTCTTGTTGTTCTTGTAAAGTGATTCGAAATCATGGCGCACCACCGTACCTTTTGGTATGATGTAGGCTCCCAGATAGAAGTTAAGGGCTGCTATGAAAGCTGCTGAGATAAGGTAAGGGCGTAACAAACGCTTGAAACTCATGCCACAGGCCAGCATGGAGATAATCTCCGAGTTACCAGCCAGTTTCGAAGTAAAGAAGATGACGGCAATGAAGACGAACAACGGCGAGAACAGATTGGCAAAGTAAGGTACAAAGTTGGCATAGTAGTCGAATACGATGGCGCGGAGCGGAGCATGGTTATTCGTAAATTTGGCCAGGTTCTCATTAACGTCAAAGACAATAGAAATGGAGATAATCAGGATGATAGAGTAGAAGTAAGTGCCGATGAACTTGTTGATGATATACCAGTCCATGCGCTTCACATACCTGAAAGGATTGAGCTGCTTGAGCCATGTTAACTTGTGCCAAGGCAGACGGCGCACCCACTTGATAAGCGGATGCAGCATGAGCAGCAGTCGTAGCCAATAACGTTTCAGTCTGTGCATACTCTCTCTTATCTTCTTCATCTTCTGCGTCCTAAGTTGTCAATCACTGAGCGTTTCCACTGTGTGAAGTCGCCCTGTTCAATGTGCATACGGGCATCAGTTACCAACCGCAGGTAGAAAGCCAGATTGTGAATACTGGCTATCTGCATGGCCAGCAATTCCTGTGCTTTGAACAAGTGATGCAGGTAGGCTTTCGAGTGTAGTCGGTCAATGTCGCATCCATCGGGGTCGATGGGTGAGAAGTCGTCCTCCCACTTCTTGTTGCGCATATTCATCGTGCCTTCATAAGTGAAGAGCATGGCATTGCGGCCATTGCGCGTTGGCATCACACAATCAAACATATCAACCCCGCGCTCGATAGCTTCTAAGATGTTCTGCGGTGTACCTACGCCCATCAGGTAGCGTGGACGGTCTTTCGGCAGAATTTCATTCACCACCTCTATCATCTCGTACATCACCTCTGTCGGTTCGCCAACGGCCAGCCCGCCAATGGCATTGCCGTCAGCGCCCTTGTCGGCTATGTACTTTGCAGCCTCCCGTCGCAGCTCCTTATAGGTACAGCCCTGCACGATAGGAAACAGCGATTGCTTGTAACCATAGAGCGGCTCTGTTTCATTAAATCGCTTGATGCATCGGTCAAGCCAGCGCTGTGTCAGCCCTAACGAATCCTTGGCATACTGGTAGTCGCTCTGTCCCGGGGGGCACTCGTCAAACGCCATCATGATGTCAGCACCGATGATGCGCTCTGTGTCCATTACGTTCTCCGGGGTAAAGATATGCTTTGAGCCGTCAATATGGGAACGGAACTCGCAGCCTTCTTCGCGCAGCTTACGAATGCCAGTCAACGAAAAGACTTGAAATCCACCCGAGTCGGTCAATATAGGGCGGTCCCATGTGTTGAACTGGTGCAGACCACCTGCCTTACGCAGAGTGTCAAGCCCCGGGCGCAAATACAGGTGGTAAGTATTACCCAATATGATTTGAGCCTTTACCTGTTCGCGCAGCTCTGAGAAGTGAACGCCTTTCACCGAGCCGCACGTACCAACGGGCATGAAGATAGGTGTCCGTATCTGGCCGTGGTCAGTGGTGATAAGACCCGTGCGGGCATCACTGGCATTGTCGGTATGTTGTACTTCAAACGTCATTTCTTGTCGTCCTTCTCTTCTGGTATCTCGAATTTCAGCGGATGCTCCACTAACTCATCGGTCAGGGCGAAGCGCCATACGTCCTGTACGTTCTCAACGTAGTGGAACGTAACGCCTTTGAGGTACATCTCTGGTATCTCGTTGATGTCCTTCTCGTTCTCCTGACACATCACGATGTCGGTAATGCCGGCACGCTTAGCGGCCAGAATCTTCTCCTTGATACCGCCTACGGGCAGCACCTTGCCACGCAGGGTTATCTCGCCCGTCATGGCTGTGTTCTTGCGCACTTTGCACTGGGTCAGCGCCGAGGCGATGCTGGTGGCAATGGTGATACCAGCCGAAGGCCCGTCCTTTGGGGTAGCTCCTTCTGGCACGTGAATGTGGATGTTCCAATTGTCAAAGATACGGTAGTCAATGCCCAGCACGTCGACGTGAGCCTTGACATACTCTAATGCGATAACTGCCGACTCCTTCATCACGTCGCCCAGATTACCCGTCAGTGTCAACTTCGCACCCTTGCCCTTCGACAGCGAGGTTTCGATGAACAGAATTTCACCGCCCACGCTGGTCCACGCCAGTCCTGTAACCACGCCAGCATAGGCATTACCCTGATAGATGTCGCGGTAGAAAGGTGGCTTGCCCAGCAAGTCTTCAATCTCAGTGGGCGTAATCTTCTCGTAGGGCAGCTCACCGCCTTCAGCCTTCTTGAACGCCATCTTGCGCAGTGCCTTGTTGATTTGCTTCTCCAACTGACGCACACCACTCTCGCGTGTGTACTGCTCTATTATCTTCTCAACGGCTGGTTTGCTGAAAGTCAGTCGCTTGTCGTTCAGTCCCGTGTTCTCTTTCTCCTTCGGAATGAGGTGGCGTTTGGCTATTTCATATTTCTCTTCGGTAATGTAGCCCGACACCTCGATAATCTCCATACGGTCCAGCAGTGGGCGCGGAATGGTGCCCAGATTGTTAGCCGTGGCGATAAAGAGCACTTTCGACAGGTCATAGTCCACGTCCAGATAGTTGTCGTGGAAAGCTCCGTTCTGCTCTGGGTCCAGCACTTCGAGCAAGGCTGATGCAGGGTCACCGTTGTGCGTATTCTGCGTTACCTTATCAATCTCGTCCAGAATGAATACGGGGTTCGATGAACCAGCCTTCTGAATGTTCTTGATAATGCGTCCGGGCATGGCACCAATGTAGGTGCGACGATGACCGCGAATCTCTGCCTCGTCATGCAGTCCACCCAGCGATACGCGCACATACTTACGCTTTAGTGCATCGGCAATCGACTTGCCCAGCGATGTCTTACCCACACCCGGAGGGCCATAGAGGCACAGGATGGGCGATTTCAGGTCGCCACGCAGCGATAGCACGGCGATGTACTCCAAAATGCGCTCTTTCACTTTCTCCATGCCATAGTGGTCGCGGTCCAGTATCTTCTGCGCCCGCTTCAGTTCCAAGTCGTCCTTCGTATATTCGCCCCACGGCAATCCTACTAACGTCTGCAGATAGGTCAGCTGCACGTTGAAGTCGGGTGAGTTCTGGTTCACTTGGTCCAGTTTCTCCACCTCTTTATAAAAATATTTCTCGATGTCCTCTGGCCACTTTTTGTTCTTGGCCTTCTCCAGCAGTTCCTTCTTCTCCGGCGAACTTTCGTTGCCCATTTCGGCCTGCAGGTTCTTAATCTGCTGTTGCAGGAAGTAGTGGCGCTGCTGCTCGTCAATGTCGTCGCGAGTTTTGTTGCGAATATCCAGCTTCAGCGTCTGCAAGTCAATCTCACGGTTCACAATGCGCATCACGTTAAACAGACGCTCCTTGATGGAGTCAAGCGTCAGCAGCGCCATCTTGTCCTTCAGCGAGAAAGGCAGGTTCGAGCAGATGAAGTTTAGCGCCATGATGTTGTTGCTCACGTTCTTAATGGCAAAAGCAGCCTCCTCGGGTATCTCGTCACTCATCTTGATATACTCCGCTGTCTGGTTGCGCAAGTCCTCCATCGCCGTCTGGAACTCCATGTCGCGCTGGTTAGGCTCATCCTCAGGAGCCGGCTCGGCGTGTCCCATCAGGTAGGGCTTGTATTTTGTCAGCTCCATCAGCCGCATACGTCCCAGTCCCTGTACGATAGCCGTGATGTTGCCGTTGGGCAACGTCAGTATCTTCAGCACCTTGGCATACACACCCATATCGTGAAGGTCGGCGCGGATAGGGTTCTCCATCTCCACGTCGCGCTGTGCCACCACACCAATCACACTGCTGCTCTTCTCAGCCTTGCGAATCAGCGTCATGCTCGACTGCCGACCTATCAGGATAGGCGACACCACGCCAGGGAACAGCACAAGGTTGCGCACTGCCAGAATAGGCAGTACCTGTGGCATTTCCATACTTGCCAGGTCGCTGTAATCACCCTCAACGTCGGCAATCATCGAGAACGACCTGTTCTTATTATCCATGTACATAGTTATTTTCTCTTCCATAATGAGGTGCAAAGGTACGACTTTTTTTCGATATAATGTATAAGTGATAAGATATTTTAATATCTTTGCAGCCCAGTGAGATAAAAGAGTTTAAGCTAAAAAACGAAAGTGCCAGTTGTTGCCGTTGACTGGCACTCTCGTTGAGGGTAATAACAGCCTTTGTCTTTATCAGCGCAAATTATTCGAAGTAGCTGATAGTCCTTTTCTCAACTTGTATTTCTTCTTTGAGCTTTGGTTGTTGTGGTATAACGCTGTCGACAGGTTCTTCTATTTCCTTTGTAGATACCATGCAGAGGCGCTCCGTCCAGTTGTTATGGTCGTCGAAGCTGGTATAGCGATAAGTGACAACGGTTTCTTGTGCGCCTCCATCCTCGAAAGTTACGGAGCGTTCCATCTTGGCAGGGTGGATTTTCCCGCTGTCATAATGGCGCTTCTCAGTCCATACGGACGTAAAACCACTATACTTGATGCTGGCTATTCGTCCGTTCTTGTCGTATTGGAACGACTGTTTAAATTGCGACTCGTTATCTTTCTTGGGCTCAATGTCGTTGTATTCAATTATTCTGCCTGCCTTGTCGCGCTTGACGGTCGTGTAGGTGTGGTTGCCACGATAATAGTTACCATCGGCATTATACCCATACTCGTTGCCCCATTCATCGCTTGTCATGTGACCACTGGCATCGAAGACGATTTCGCATTGTCCTATTTGGCTGTCATCCTTCAGTTCGCCATTGCTCTCGTATGTAGAATAGCGTTGCTGGCTAACGCTCTGAACGTGTCCGTTGAGCCCCATTGCTATGGCATCGGTTATGTCGTATGGTGGCATATTGTTCTCTACAACAGTGGAATCGGCGGGTGAACTGGTGTCTTCGCTTTCTTCGTCAGATGATGCTGATGGCTTGTTGCCTCCACAAGCCACCAGCATTATTGTTGCTATTAGAAATAATGTTCCTTTCTTCATGTAAAAGTGTTGTTTATCGACGGAAAACTATTTCAATACCGACGGTGCTGTAGTTTTGCTCCAGAGTGGTGCGGCACTCAACGGTAGAACCATCAATCTTGATATTCTTAGTGAAAACGTTATCGGAAACTTTTGAGCGGCCTTCTGTCATCTTCTCCAGTAATGCTTTGTAAAAGTATTTCAGGTTAATGCTGCTGTCTTCTAAGGTGATAGTTCCTGTGATGCGGTAAGGTGCTTCTGTGCTCCAATTCCAGCCGTCGCTGACTGTGCGAGTTTGGGTAAACCACCCATCGTTGAACTCTTCTTGGTGGGTCTGCTCTTCAGCAACATAGCTTTCGTAACGCGATGAGAGTTCTATTGACATCTTGCCATCAACATCGAGCTTACTCCCGATATAACTTTGATAGTGAAAGTCATCCATTGACAGCGACAGCTCCTTAGCTAATTGTTGTGGGGTAAAGCCTTGTTCGTACTGACTAATATAGCTGTAGGCGGCATCGGTGAGGCCCGTTACGTCAACATATTCGACACCTATATTTGAATGAAAATCAAATGCAGCGAAAGAAGTGAGCTCTTTGCCATTTTTGTCAATCAACGAATAGGAACTGCCGTCTTGCATGATAAAATTATCCCCCATCGTACCTCCAAAACCACTGTAGTCGAAATCAACCAGAGTTTCATCGTCGGCATTGATAATTCCCCATTTTTCGTCTTTACGTGCTGCAAAGTAGCCGTTAGCTAAATTTGCTATAGCTTTATATTTAGGTCTGATGATAATGTCCCCCTTGTCATTGACTACACCAATGGCATCACCGTTACTGAAAGACATATATTCTCCCCAGTATGCGGCACTCCTGAATTCTTCCTTAGACTTCTTAATGTCAAATAGTTTCTTACCTGTATTGTCAAGGACAACGGTATGGGTATCTGTATCGCCAGCATCGCGAACTGCTATCTTGCCTTCGTGGAATCCGTTATTCAGTAGAAAATACTTGTCCCTGTTGATTTCCCCTTGTTTCTTTCCTTTCATATCAAGAATAAGGACTTTGTTATCGTCACTCTCTTTGCGAGCAAGTGTCAATCCGTCAGATGGGGTTTCCAGTTCAGCATAGGCTGGGGTGATAACGATGTTGCCTTTGGTGTCAATCAGTCCGTATTTGTTATCTGTATTGACAATCACGGCATAGCCTTCATCAGTGAAAGCATAACAGCGTTTGATGTCTTTTCCGAGCGTAGCCACTATTTTACCGTCAGTGTTGATAATGCGAATTTGCTGGTTGGGATTACCTACCACTGCTACGTCTGAATGGAAATCGGTGGCGGTGGCGAACTCATTGTCCATAATTGGTTTCTTGGGATTGTTAATGTTGTATAACTGATATTTCTCGTTGAAATAAACCCAATACGTTCCTTCATAAATACGTGATAACTGTGCGTCCGCAGGATATTCTTCCTTTACAACTTCCTTACCGTTTTTGTCTATAATGCTCCAACTGTCTCCCTTCGACATTTGCACAGGAAGATAGTCGTAATCAAATGGTGATTTGTTTTTCTTTCCACAGCCAGTGAGTAAAATAGCTGTTACGGACAGGCCGACGATGGTCAGCAGGGTTTTTCTTAGATTGTTTTTCATAAGATGGTAATTTTTTTTTAATTGGTAATTAATATAAGTATATATTGTTCGGGCATTGGTGTCTTATCTAAAAGTGACACCTCTCCAAGCCCAGCCATTGGTCATGTTTTCAACGAGGTCGAAAGAATCGACATCACGTCGGACGGGTTCAAAGTACATTTCATAGCTATAAGCCTTGTTATAAGGGACAACGGTTTGTCGCAACGTGCTTCCAGTGCAGTTAAATCGCTTCCCACCTGCTTCGATATAGGTGGAACGCGGCATTGCAGAAATGGTCTGCGGCACACGGATGTTATTGACGTAACGCAGGTAAACAACAGTGCGTTCAGCCTCGAATACTATCTTTTGGATGGTGCAGAAGTTGGGGCCTCGTGACACACTGATATCGTCATACACCTGAGTAGCGTACAATTCTGGGTGACGGCTCTTGTAGCTGCTCCATTGATAGGGATAAGCAGTCTGCATCTTCTTGAAGAAACGGTTGCTTTTAGACATTTCCCAAGCCTTGTCTTCGTCTTGTGCCACACCACAGCCTATCATATAACACTCGGCAAGGCGAATGCCAATAAATTCATTCTTCAGATAGGGGTGACGGTCAATGTAATAGAGCAGCGTCTGGTGATACTTTTGCCTCTGATTATTATCTTTGTAGTGGTCGGCCAACAGTAGCATGGCATCGGTATTGCCTTGGTCAGCAGAAAGTTTGGCGTATTTGATGCCTTGCTCGTTATTCTTTGCCACTCCCCGCCCTTCAAAAAACAGGGTAGCGGCGAGATACTGGGCTTCGGCATCGCCAGCATCGGCCAGCGGACGTAGCTGCTTGGCTGCATCCATATAGCGTTCCTCTTTGATTAATGACTTGGCATAGCTGACGGACTGAGCCTTTAATTGCATGACGGACAACCACAGTATAGCTGCCAATAAGGTTAAAATCTTTTTCATAACTTTATTAATTGTTGTTATAGATGGTATTTATTTGAATGGGATAGGTGCAGTGTATCTGACACGTACTGCTTTCCCGTTGCTCATACCCGGACTCCATTTGGGCATATCATTTATAGCATCAAGAGCAGCCTTGTCAAGTATGGGATGAACACTTTTAACTACTTTTGCATCAGAAACAGAACCATCACGCTCTATGACAAAGGCCACAAGAACGCGCTTTGGTCCTGTAATAATCTCATCCTCCTCATCGGCAGAGGGAATAGGATAAATAACGTGGCTGATGTAATCAAACAACTTACTTAATCCCCCTGGGAAACTTGGCATCTTCGTCAATTTACTTGTTTCCCCTGGGAAACTTGGTATTATCTCTACCTTTTCCATATATAACTCTGGATGGCGCTCCAGATATGCTTCCCACTGATTAGCATAATGTTCTTGGGCCTTTCGAATGAACTCATAAGACTCGTAACCGTCAAGTTTGGTAATAATTTCCCAGCCATGTTCTTCGTCTTTGGCAACTCCCCAGCCTTCTATATAGCATACTCCTAATCCATAACCAACTTCTGAATTTATCAGATGTGGATACTTGGAAATGCTTTCTTTGCATATTTCGTAGATTTTTATTTCATAGGGTTTTATATGGTTATTAGTTTTGAGATAGTACTCAATCATGATTGATATACCACCTGCAAGTTCTTGATTAGCAGCCTTTTTAGCGTACTCTATATATAATTCAGGATGGCAATCCAGATATGCTTTCCATTGTTTAGAATATTCTTTTTGAGTCTTTCGGATGAACTCATTATCGTCAAGTTTGGTAATAATTTCCCAACCACGTTCTTCGTCTTTGGCAACTCCCCAACCTTCCATGTAGCACATTCCTAACACATGGCCAATTTCTGAAGTCATTAGATATGGATGCTTGGAAATGTATTTTTTACAGGTTTCGTAGATTTTTGTATGGTTATTAGTTCTATAAAAGTGCTCCATTATGAGCATCATGGCATCTTTATTTCCTTGGTTAGTAGCCATCGTGGCATACTTGATACCTTGTGTCTCGCTTTTGGAAACACCTTTCCCCTTGAAAAATAACCACGCAGCCAAATACTGAGCTTCGGCATTGCCACCGTCTGCCAGTGGACGTAGTTGCTTGGCTGCCTCTAAATAGCGTTCCTGGTCGATTAATGATTTGGCGTAGCTGACGGACTGAGCTTTTACGCTCATTGCCGACATACCGAGCACGATGGTTAATGAGATTAGGAATCTTTTCATTGCTTTAAGTTTTGTAGGTTTAGTCCCATCGGCCACCCAGTGTTAAGGACACTATTTTTAATAAGGTTGTAGATTTAGCACACACCAACAAAAAAGCGGGGCAACCTTACCTGTTACTCGTCCCGCAGACCTTGGCTCTCGCATTGCCCTTTACCGTAGAACGAGCAACGCAGAAGCCCACGCCGAATGAATATATAATACCCCCAATGTCCCTTTTGGGCGTGGGCTTGTATATAAACATCCCTAATGAGCATCTATCGTTGCTTTGTTCCTTGACGGTAATTGAATTTGCGAGATTCGGTCTGCCAAGCACAAAGCGTCAGATAAACGCTTTTCCATCAATATGTGTCTCCACCCATCCGCTTTCGCCTCATTAGATAAGGCCTCGGTTTCAGTAGTAAAGACGCTGCAAAGATAAGGATTAAATCTGAAACGGCAAAGACTTTGTGCGTCTTTTTTCTTTTCAGTATTGATGGGGTTTCAATCCTGTATTTGGATGACATTTTTTAGAAAATAAATGCTGCTAAACAAAAATATTTATAAAAGAAGTTGGTATATTAGGTTGTTTTCAGTAATTTTGTACCGTTTTCATCGTAAATGATAATAGTACAAAATCTATGATAGATGTAAAAGTAGCAGGGAAACCTTTGCAACTCGTCCGAATGGCAAAAGATGAGCTGAGGGGCATACCGATAGACATCAAGCTGCGCTTTGTGTTCTGGCGGGCACATTTCAATGGCTATGAGTTTTGCCTACTGGAAGCGAAGAAAAGTGAGAACCACGCCTCGACGGATTGCCTCAGACTGGCGAAACGGTTAGAGGAGTTGATTTATATGCCCATTGTTTTCCTGTTTCAGAACCTTCAGTTTGTCGAGCGAAACAGGCTCATAGAGCGTGGCGTGTATTTCATCGTGTCGGATAAGTATGCTTATCTTCCTTTTTTGATTATCAACACGAGAGAAGTCGTTCAGAAAAAGGCAGAGGAACTGTCTGCCGTTGCCCAATACATCTTACTATATCATTTGCAGGTGGGCAGTCTCAATGGTGCATCCATGACGGAGCTTGAAAAGAAGCTGCCTTATACATACGTCACTATATCAAGGGCATTCAAGGCACTTGATGACCTGCAATTGTGTAAAATCACAAAGGACGAAAACAGAAATAAGAGGATATACTTCGATGATGAGCCAAGAGATATATGGGGTCAAGTCCTCCCATATCTGAAGAGCCCCATCAAGCGTGTTGTCTATTGCGACAGCATCAAAGGCGACATGTCTCTTGTATATGGTAGTATCACGGCTTTGTCGCATTATACGCATCTAAATCCTGACGAAGTGAATACTTTCGTCATGGATACTAAGCAGTTCAAAGCCATGCAAGAGGAAAAGGCTTTTGAAAATCTGAATGCGTCTGAGGGGAATATTCGTATGGAGATATGGAACTATCCTCCGCTTCTTCAAGACTATGCAGACCCCCTTTCCCTGTATCTTACGCTGAAGGATGACAAAGACCCAAGAGTGGAAAAAGAACTTGAAACAATGATTGACAGACTATGGTAGCAGGACTTGATAAATTCCGTGAAGCCTTTGCTGGCTTCTCAGATAATTATGTGATTATCGGTGGTACGGCATGTGACATCGTGTTGAGTGGCACCGATATGAAACCACGTGCCACTGATGACATTGACATGGTTCTTATTGTGGATAACGTGACCAAAGAATATGGTGAAGCCTTTTGGCAGTTTATACGGGATGGAGAGTTCAAGGCGGGCAAACGCAAGAAAGGCGATGATGGCTTAGTCTATACACTTTATCGGTTCACGACAGAAAAAGCAGGCTATCCTGTGAAGATAGAACTGCTCGCCCGGCATACTGATGTGTTGGGCGAACCATCGGGATTCCATATTGAGCCGATTCCCGTGTCTGAGGAATTGTCAAGCCTTTCTGCCATCATGCTGGATAATGACTATTACGAACTGACAGCCTCCAGCAGTACCATACAAGATGGTTTGCGTGTAGCAACACCTGTTGCTTTGATTGGTCTTAAGACCAGAGCCTATCTCAATCTGCTCAACGACAGAGCTTCAGGCAAACAGGTCAATTCCAAGGATATAAAGAAATACAAAACTGATGTGCTGAAGCTCATTGCGACCGCATCTATTCCCGAACCAGTGACAGTGCCACAGTCCATTTACGATAGTATCATGGAATATGCAGCTAAGATTGAGAATGAGTTGCCGAGCCAGTCTCTTCAGGATGCTTTGGAAAGAGACAATGATGATATTCAGGCATTCGTTGACACGTTAAAGGAATCTTTCATTATTAAGGAATCATGAAAGTACAGTACGCATCAGACCTACATCTGGAGTTTCATGAGAACTGGCAGACTTTGAAACAGGAGGAGGAACCGCTGGATGTCTGTGGGGAAATCCTCGTATTGGCTGGCGACATCGGCTATCTGGGTGATGATAACTATACCACACATCCTTTCTGGGACTGGGCTTCAAAGAATTTCAAGCAGGTTATCGTTGCCTTGGGCAATCACGAGTTTTACAAATTCTACGACTTGTCATCCATGCCTGACGGTTTGATAGGTGAGATTCGCCCTAATGTCCACTATTACTACAATGCGGTTGTACACATCGGAAACATTGATTTTATTATCTCTACCTTATGGGGACATGTTGACTTAAAAGACGCATACGCAACAGAACAGTGCGTGACAGACTTTCGCCGAATAGTGTATGGTGAGGACATCCTCACCTTTGCCGACTTTAACCGTGAGCACCAGCGTTGCCTTGGTTTCATTAAGAAATCTGTGGCAGAAAGCGTAGCCGAGCACAAGATTGTCGTTACACATCATGTGCCGTCATTTCAGCTGATGGCACAGGAATTTCAGGGTAGTCGGATAAACGGTGCCTTTACGGTGGAACTTACCGACTATATCGCGACCAGCGGCATCGACTATTGGATATACGGTCATTCCCATCGTAATATAGACAAAACCATAGGCACAACTCGCTGCGTCTGCAACCAGTTTGGATATGCCTCTCATAATGAGCATTTGTCTTTCAGTAGAGGGAAGATAATAGAGTGCCTGTAACAATATATAGTATATCGAAAGGCGAGAGATGCGCTCGGGGCATTGTGCCGAGTGGCTCTTTACGTCGTGCCGAGTAGCTCGAGGAGGGGTAAACAGACGCTCGGGATGGGGGAAGGAACGGCTCGGCGTGGGGGACGGAACGGTTGTTGTCGGTCGTGGGGCGGGCGTGCTTATGATTAAGGGCGGCCGCCCTTAATGATTGGGGCGGTCGGTCTGAATGATTAGAGCGGTCGCTCTCGACCGCTTTTTAAGGGGGTATGCTTTTTGAAGATATACCTTCTAAAACCACAAAATAGATGCGTTTTAGAAGATATACCTTCCAAAATTGCAAAATAAATGCGTTTTTGAGGGCCTGACTACTCCAGCGTGAGGAGGACGGGGCCGAGGAGGCCGGATGGTAGGAGGGGGGAGTCGGCGGTGAAGAACTTGAAGCAGCCTACGGTTTGGCGGCCTTGTGAGGGGCGCGGGGTGCCGTTGCGCAGCCAGTCGGGTATGGACTTCATGAAGCGGCCGGCGACGGGGCTGCCCGGTACATATTTATATATGAGGGGGTCGGACCATTCTATATCGTCGGGCTGGTGCTCGTCGCCTATCATGCGGTTGGGCCACAGGTTGGTTACGTCTACCTCTATGCGGTTGTCGCCCTTGTGCAATGCTGAGGTGATGTCGAGCAGGAAGGGGGCTTTCCACAGCACGGGGAACGTTGTGCCGTTGACGCGCACCGAGGCCATGTTCTTTACGTTGCCGAGGTTCAGCACGGCACGCCGACCGTTCAGCTGGTGCTTTTTCAGCTTGACGATACGGGTGTATGTGGCTGTGCCTGAGAAGTAGCGTAGCTCGGGCTGGGCTGAGGTGGTCCAGTCGAATAGGGTGTCGGTGACTATGGCGCAGGGGCCGTCGGAGGAAAGAGGCATGGAGATGTGCCAACCGTTGCTGAGGGTTACGGTGTAGGTGGGCGTGGCGGCGCACTGGGTGAGCAGTGCGTTCTCGGCAGGCTGGGCGGCTTCGGGGTGGGCGGCGTGTCCCGCTGTCGCCTGCTGGCTGTTGCTGATGATGATAAAGCGCGAGCCGTTTGGTTCGATGGTCACCTCTGTACCATCCGTTTGCGGCAGGGCGTTCATCGTGACGGTGTACGGGTCCCATAGTTCCATTGCACGGTTGGCAGCCAGTGCGGCAAGGTGGAGCGTGTCGGTCACGGCGGTGGCTGTGGGGTTGCACAAGAAGATGATGTCGTTGTCGCCGTCGGTACGCTGGTAGCTCATGAAGCGGTGGCTTACCTTCTGCTGGTTCTTGGTGGGCACACCGCGTTGCAGGAGCGACTGACAACGTGCCATGTAGTTGAACAACGCACGTGCGCCACCAGCCTTCCACCACGTCTGCGTAGGTACGAAGTGCGTGCCCCAGATGCCAAACGACATGCCCGGCTCAACGCCCATCCACGGGTTGACGGCCCCGGCGTGCAGCATCATGCGGTTCACGCCCGTGCAGTATGCCCGGTCGCATATCGGCTTGAGCGACTGCGGGTCGTCCTTCCACGCATGAAGCGGATAACAGGTGAAAGCCTCGGCCACCAGCATCCGCCGCTGCGTGTTGCGTATGGCCCGCTCGTGGTTGCCCATGTCTTTCCATCCCCACGTCTTGGGCTCCACCCAGAACTCGGTGGCTATGATGGCATCGGGTGCGCTCCTGAGTATCTTGTAAATGTCAATCACGCGGAACGGCCTTTGATGCCCCGTGCCGTAAGGCTCAATCATCAGCTGCACCCCCGGGGTCTGACTGGCCAGTTCGGCCATATATCCGTAGTAGTTCTCGGCAAACAACGATGTCACCACGTCGGCCAAGTCTTTCATCATCTGCGCACTCTTTTCCTTGCTGTCTATGACGGCTCGACCCGCTATGTGCGGCAGGTAGGGCACGATGTCATACCCCTTGCGCTTGCTGAACTCCTCCGGCAGCACCACGCTCCAGTCTTGCCCGCCCGCCTCGTAGCTGTCAATCTCGATGCGGGTGAACGACCGACCCGCCAGTTCGCCAGCAATGTCGAGCAGCATCTGCGGATAGCCGCTCCAGAAGTGGCGCACGGCCTCGCGCCTCATCTTGTCGCACTCCAGTCCCTGACCCGTCGCCGGTGCCTGCGCTTCGTTGGTCTTTCCGTTGGTGGTGTGGCCAAAGCGGAGTATCACGGGGTGGCTCTTCATGGTTCCGACCATGCTCCGCGGTATGCTCAGCGTGCCGTTGAGAGCCATCCATCTCGTCACGTCGATGATGTCGCCCTTGCTCACCGTGTCTCCGTCGGGCAAGGCCAGCACGGCAATGTCTTCGTAGTAGTTGTACCGAGGGTCAACCTCGGGGCGGGGCAGCGTCAGGCCGTTGCGCCCGGTACCGCTGAACCTGACCTCCGAGTACACCAATTTCTGCATCGAATATTCGGGCGTGACGTTGCCGTATGCACTCGACGACCACCCCGGGCAGTTGTGCGTGCCGAAACTCAGTCCCAGCCTGTCGCACTCCTCCATTGCCCACCGCATCATCGACTTCCACTTGTCGCTGCCTATGGCACACGTCGGGTCGCCGACAAGGCTCTGCTGGTCGCCACCAATCTGGAAGTTCTGCACCCCCGACAGTCCCGCCGCCTTGAATGCCTCAAGGTCTTTGGTGATGGCCTCTTTCGTCACCAGTCCGTCCATCCATTGCCAGATGATGAGCGAGCGGTTCTCGTCCGTCGGATTTAGGAAACCGTCTTTATAACTTGACTGGGCACTTGCCGTCATGGCTGTGCCGATGGCAAATGCCGTGGCTAAAAGGTATTGCTTGATACGACGCATAGTAGTTTGCTTGTTTTTACCGTGCAAAGATACGGATAAATATCGGAACCAGCCATACGTTTCATGATAATTAACGTAGGGAAGGAACGGGGCCTACCCGGGGAAGGAACCGTTCCCTCCCTGAGAAAGAACGGCTCTTACCGCCCGAAAGAACGGTTCCTTCGACGGGAAAGAACGGCTCTTTCTACACGAGGGAAAAGCTGGCACCCCCCGCAGCACGGGTAATGGCCACTGCTCAGTGGCGAAAATAGCGGGTGGAATATTTGGGAATATAGCATCTTTTCCTTACTTTTGCACGCAGAAACAGAAGCCAGAGCGTATGTTTAGGTTTAAGCAATTCACCATTAGGCAAGAGCTGTGTGCCATGAAAGTGGGTACGGACGGTGTGCTGCTGGGGGCGTGGGCCAACGGTGGCAACCGCGTGCTGGATGTCGGCACGGGCACGGGACTAATAGCCCTGATGCTGGCCCAGCGCTATCCGACGGCACAGGTGACGGCGCTCGACATTGACGCAGGAGCCGTCCGACAGGCAACGATGAACATTGAGAATGCCAACGCACGGGAGCGCATCACCGTGTTGCACCAAAGCGTGCAGGAGCACACAGGGCAATACGATGCCGTGGTGAGCAACCCACCGTTCTTCATTGGCTCGCTCAGTGCGCCCGATGCCCAGCGCAACATGGCGCGCCACGCCGACACGCTGACCTACGCAGAACTGATGCAGTCGGCCTGGCGACTGTTAAAGGACGATGGCGAGCTGAGCGTGGTGGTGCCCTTTGACTATCGGCAGCGTATGGAGGATGAGGCTACGTTTCGAGGGTTCTTCCCCAGTCGGGTGTGCGCTGTCAAGACGGCAGCCACCAAGCCTGCCCGTCGCTTTCTGTTAGCCTTCAGAAAGCATCCCTGCCAGCTGGTGGCTGAAACGTTCACGATAGGCGACGAGCGTGAACGGCAGCTGACGCAAGACTTCTACTTATGAAACCCAGTGCGGGTAAATTCATCAAACTGGCTTTGGTAGCCATTGAACACGTTGATGTCCACTGGCCCAGTAATGCCGTCCACCCGTCCGTCGGCACATAGCTGCCAGTAGACCAGCTTCACGTCGGGCTTGTACTGGCCGTAACGGGCTATCCACACATTGTAGTGTTGCTTGATGTCAACGGCCTTGGTCATGTGGCGGTTGACAAACTCCTGACTGACGTAGAGGATGGGGCGCATCCCTGTGCGCTGCTCGACGATGGTCAGGAAGGTGCGGATGCGCTGCATCAACTCCTCGTCGCCTCCAATGCTGCGGATTTGTGCGTCGGTGGGCTCCACGTCAAGCACGGGTGGCAAGTCGTCGTTGCGAAACAGGGTGTGCTTGACGAAGTAGTTGGCCTGAGCCGTGGCCGAGGTCTTCAGCGAAAAGAAGTGGTAGGCCCCTACGTGAATGCCCTGCTTCTTGGCCTTGGCGTAGTCGCCCGTGAAATAGCGGTTACGAATGCTGGTGCCCTCGGTAGACTTGATGTAGGCGAAAGATACGGGGAACGTTTGCCCCTCGGTGTGATGGCGGGCTCCGAGCGAGGTGATGCGCACGCTGGGCCAGTTGATGGCAAAGCGCCGCCGCCCCTTCTCGTGCTGGTGGCGCGAGATGTCGATGCCGTAGATGCGCTCGGTGGTGTATCTCATGCGCTCGCCCAAAAAGCGGCCCGCCTTCCATTCGCCAACGCGCAAATGGTGGTGGGGCGACGATTGGAACCCGAAGCCGTGGGGCTGGTCGTGCTGCCAAAAACCTTCGTAGTGCTCGCCGTTGTGTGCGTCGAAAGTGCCTTGGCCGCTGGCTTGCAGCATTGCGTCGAGCTGTCCCCGATAGGTGCCGACGGAATCGGTTCTGACGGCTGTCACCACGGTGTCGGCGTTGTAGACGGCAGAGACGATGCGCCCCTGACGGTCGAGCGTGATGGCCTTGCCCGTCAGGGGTGTCAGGTGGAAGCGTCCGGCACGCCAGTAGCCGTAAGGCATCTTGACGGCAATCAGCGGGCGCTCCTTGGCAGCTATTCTGATGGTCTGTGGCGGCTGGGGCTGGCCGGTCTGTTTGGCCAGTCGGGCTTTCTTCGCAAGGAGCGTGGTCTTGTAGCGGGCTATCAGGTTGTAGCCCTCGTCTGCCACGTCGTGTACCTTGAAGTAATACGCCATCTCGTCCAGTTCGGCCTCAATGTCTTGCTGGGCGCGCTGGGCGGAGTCGGCTGACAAGGTGGGCACGTAGCGTGTTTCCACCTTGTCGGGAATACCAATAGGGGTGAAGGGATGGTAAGGTGTGACGGGGCTGGTGGGGTTGATAAGGACAACGAAGCCCAGAATGATAAGGTCGGCTAAGGTGGCTATGTCGCGTATAGTCTTCATCGGGCCGCAACCTCCTCGTCCAGCCATGCGTCAATGAGCTGCCGCGCAATGCTCAGCTTCTCGGGAATGTGGGGCAGGTGGTCTTTGTCAAACCAAGCTCCCTTCGACAGTTCCGAGCGTTGCAGGTGAATCTTGCCACCGTCGTAGTCGGCAGTAAACCCTACCATCAGCCCGCAGGGGTAGGGCCACGGCTGTGAGCCGAAGTAGCGCAGGTTGGTGATGTGCAGTCCTGTCTCCTCCATCACCTCACGATGGACGGCTTCTTCCAGCGTCTCGCCCGTTTCCACGAAACCG
Source organism: uncultured Prevotellaceae bacterium (assembly GCA_947174945.1). Classification (GTDB taxonomy): domain Bacteria; phylum Bacteroidota; class Bacteroidia; order Bacteroidales; family Bacteroidaceae; genus Prevotella. Next base: position 42,993 of record CAMWKZ010000010.1, read on the forward strand.
GCCACCAGCCCGTAGTGGTTGTCGCGGAAGTTGTTGGCGTGAACCAGCAGCACCTCGTGTCCCTTGCGAACCAGCACGATGACGGCAATGGCCAGCTGGGGCCAAAGCTCCTTGCCGCAGTGCTCGCACTTCTTCGAGATAGGGGTGTCGAAGTGCATAGGGCCTCCGCAGACACCGCAGAACTTTGTGTTCTGGTCCCAGTAGAGCAGCTCATGGCACTTGCCCGCCCTGAGGTAGTCGCTTTGCGATAGCTTGTAGTAGCTCTGTCGCAAGGGGCACATCTCGTAGCGTTCCGAGGCAGTCAGTGGCTGGTCAATGCGGTAAGCCTTGTCGCCGTCGACCTCCATCACCGTGGTCCACGGCTTGATGTCGGTGGGCGGCTCGGTGGGGAGCTGGTAGCCATTGCTCTGTTTCTCAAGTACGAGGTCGCTTTGGCAGAAGACGTAGTATCTCATATACCTTCTTATTTAAAGAGTAGCTTGCGGTCGCGCTCGATGGCGGGCTGGGCCCAGTCTTCTGGTACGAAGCGCCAGTTGCCCAGTGCCTTGGCCGTGACCTGTCCCTCACGCATGATTTTCTTTGTCAGGTAGTGGCGCTGGTCGCGCTCGCTCATATAGACGATGCGGTTGGGAATGGAGTCCATCGGAATGCCTGCCCCGCGTGTCAGCAGTTCGCCACCGCCGTTGCCGCGGTAACTGTTCATGACCACTGTGTACCAAGCATCCTCGTCGAACTTGCGCCCGTCGGTAAACTGCTTGATGGTGACCTTCTGACCGTCGGGCTTCGTGACATCCACCTCGTAGTCGATGCCGGCAGCCGAGTCGAAGTTAAACGTCAGGTTCTTGAACCCCATGCGTTGCTTGTCGTTCCACGACTTGTCGGTCAGCAGCATGATATGGTCGTCGGGGCTTTGCATCGTGTTCACCCACTGGTCGTAGCTGAGCTCCAGCATCTGGCGTATTTCGCGACCCGTCATGCGCAGGGTGTATATTTTGTTCTCGTATCGGTAGAGCTTGAACATATCGCTCATGTAGACGGGGCCTGCCTTGATTTCCGTATCGAACACCAGTGGGGCATTGAACGAAACGTCGGCGTGGGTCTCCTCTAACTGTAGCTGGTGGATATAGTCGGTAAACGCGGCTGAGCCGAAGAAGGCATCACGGGAACGGATGGGGGATAGGAAGGTGCCTATCTGGCGCTCCACATACGCCTTGACGCTGTCTATCTGAGGCTGGAAATGGGTCATGAAGTCTTGGTCGATGTCTTCGCTGGTGATGTCGACGAGCTGCCCTTGCTTGTCGGTAACGGTCCATCGGCCATTTACCTTGGTACACTGGATGGTGGCCTCGGCAACCTTCTGCGCGTTGGCTGACGGGTCGAGACAGATTACTCCGTTGGGCAGCGTGGCATTACGCTCCGTGTGGTCGTGTCCGAAGAAGATGACGTCGAAGCCCTTGACCTGCTCTGCTATCTTCTTGGTGGCGTCCTCGTCGTATTGCGTGGTGGTGATGCCGCCGTCCCATCCGCTATGAAACAGTCCTACGATTACGTCGGCTTTCTCTACTTCCTTTAGGTGCTGAACCCACTTCTGGGCGCACGTCACCATCTCTTCAAAGCACAGTCCGCTCCATAGGCTCTGGTGCAGCCAGTTGGGGATGGCAGGTGTGAGCATACCCAGTATGGCCACCTTGACACCTTCGCGCTCCAGCAACAGGTAAGGCTTCACGTATGGCTGCCCCGTCTGCGTGTTGATGATGTTGGCTCCCAGCGTGGGACATTCCAGCTCGCTCATCCATTTGTCGTAGACGGTGTGCCCCGTTTCCACGTCGTGGTTGCCAAAAGTCTGTGCGTCGTACTTGAGGTAGTTGATGATTTCGGCAGCTATATTGGGCTGGCTGGTCTGTACGTAGTTGGTAAAGTAGCACGTGGGCTGCCCTTGCAGTATGTCGCCGTTCTCTAACAGAATCAGGTTCTGCCCAAACTGCTTGCGCTGTTTATTAATATAGGTACTCACGCGAGCCATTGTCCCACGCATGGGCGTGCGCTCAATGAAGTTGTAGGGGAAGAAAGCCCCGTGTACGTCGCTGGTTTCTACTAACCGCAGGGTGACGGTCTTGGTCTTCTTTGCCATGGTCATGGTCGTGATGCACAGAAGTGCAAGGGTAATGAGTGTTGTCTTTTTCATAGTTGCAAAGGTAGGAAAAAAATCTGAGCCGTGCAAATATCTTGGTACGCTTTTTGCTGGAAGGGGGTATAGAGTGAAGTAAAAGAGTAAAAAGTAGAAGGATAAAAAGATATGGCATTTATTGACTATTACAAGATTTTAGGTGTCGACAAGACGATAGCGCAGAAGGACATAAAGCGGGCTTACCTGAAGCGGGCCAAGCAGTTTCACCCTGATTTGCACCCTGATGACCCGAAGGCGAAAGCGAAGTTTCAGGCGCTGACGGAAGCCTACGACGTGCTTGGCGACCCTGATAAGCGGGCTAAGTACGATAAGTATGGCGAACAATGGAAGCAGGCCGAACAGTTTGAGCACGCTGGCGGTGGCTTTGGCGGCTTCGGGGGAGGCCCCGGGGCCGGCGGCTTTGGCGGTTTCGACTTCTCGCAGTTTGCGGGTGGCGGTGGCTTCTCGTCGTTCTTTCAGGATTTGTTTGGCGGTGGTGGCGGAGGCAGTGCCTTCCGTGCGCAGCCTCGCGACACGGAGGCTAACGTTACCATCGACCTCTATACCGCCTTGCTGGGTGGCGACGTCATCGTGACCACAGGAACAGGGGCAAAGTTGCGCCTGAAGGTAAAACCAGAAACGCAGCCCGGCACCAAGGTGCGGCTGCGTGGAAAGGGTAGGGCGGGTACTGACCTTATTATTACCTATCAGGTGAAACTGCCCACCAATCTGACCGAGCGGCAACGGCAGCTGTTACAAGAAATGCGGCAAGGTTAACCCCCTGCCGCATTTCCTTTTCTTTATTCTCCGTAAATCTCTTTTAGCTTCTGAGCCAGTTTCGTGTCGCGTAAGTCCATCGCGATGATTTTGCCCTGCGGGTCTACCAGCACGTTGCTGGGGATGGAGCTAATGCCATAGACCTCGGCGGCGGCACATTTCCAGCCTTTCAGGTCGCTCATCTGAGGCCATCGCATACCTAACTGCTGAACGGCAGCGACCCATGCTTCTTTCTTCTGGTCGAAGGAAACACCTACAACGTTGAATCCCTTGGCGTGATACTTTTCGTAGCAGGCAACGACGTTGGGCATTTCTTTACGGCAAGGCCCGCACCATGAGGCCCAGAAGTCGACCAGCACATACTGGCCACGTCCCACCCATTGCGACAAGGTGACATCGCGGTCGTCCATGTCTTTCATCGTGAGTTCCTTGAAGGTGTTGCCTGGCGCGCGCTTCTCGTAGCCAGCCAACAGCTTCTTGGCGCGCTCCAGTGCAGGGTTGCTGTAATAGGCGGCCTGAGGGTCGAGCACTTCTTTCAGCCCCTCGTACCCCAGCTCGTACATCGCTTCTGCAATGTAGCTGGCGGGCAGCTGGTTCTGTTTGTTCTCGCGGGCGATGCGCCGTATCAGCTGTACTTGCAGGTTGCTGATAGAGTCGAGCATCTGTGAGTAAGCCATAATCTTGGCGCGTGTGGCGGGCTGTTCACTCTTGGGGTCTTTCGCTGTCAGCTCCTTATACTGCTTGATGATGGCTTCGCCCTGAGCATCGAGCATGTCCATTTCTGCCTTGTACTTGTCTTCCTGTGCGCTGGCAGCCAGTGAGGTAACGGCGAGCAGCGCGAGCGTTAAAATCTTTTTCATCATGTTTTTGTCCTTTAATGGGCGCAAAGATACGAATTTTTTTCTTTATTCCAAAGAAAAGTGTTACTTTTGCAACCGCTTACGAGCAGGGGTACATTGCTAACCCCCTTTAACAAAACAAGGACAATGGAACAAGACAGCAAGAAGGTCAGTGTGCTTTTTATGCTTTTCGGCACGCTGTTCTGCGTCTGCCTGATTACGGCAAACGTATTGGAAACAAAGCAACTATCGTTTGGCCCTGTCAACTTGACAGCCGGTATTATCGTATTCCCCGTGAGTTACATTATTAATGATGTCGTGTGTGAGGTATGGGGCTACCAGCGCGCACGGATGCTTATCTGGATGGGCTTTGCCATGAACTTCCTGTTTGTGGTCTTTGGGGCCGTTGCCGACTGGCTACCGGGTGCGCCTTACTGGCATGGTGACGAGGGTTTCCACGTTGTTTTCGGACTGGCTCCCCGCATTGCGTTGGCTTCGTTCATCGCTTTTATCGCAGGCTCGTTTATCAATGCCTATGTGATGTCACGCATGAAACTGGCATCTCAAGGGGCAAACTTTTCGGCACGTGCCATCCTGAGCACTGTGTTTGGCGAACTGACCGACTCCGTTATCTTCTTCCCACTGGCCTTGGGAGGTGTTGTTCCTTGGGAGGAGATGCCCTCGCTGATGCTCTCTCAGGTACTGCTAAAGACGCTTTATGAAATCGTGGTACTGCCAGTAACCATCCGTGTGGTTGAGTTTACCAAGAAGCACGACCACGAGGACGTATTCGACAAAGACATTTCGTATAACATATTTAATATATTGAAGATATGAACAGAGAACAAGATAACCTGCAAGCGCTGGGTCGTAAGACTGACTATAAGATGGACTACGCCCCCGAGGTGCTGGAAACGTTTGAGAACCGCCATCAGGACAATGACTACTGGGTGCAGTTCAACTGCCCCGAGTTCACCAGTCTGTGCCCCATCACGGGCCAGCCCGACTTTGCCGAAATCAAGATTATGTATATCCCAGACAAGCGTATGGTCGAATCAAAGAGCCTAAAGCTCTACCTATTCTCGTTCCGCAATCATGGCGACTTTCACGAAGACTGTGTGAATGTCATTATGAAAGACTTGGTGCGACTGATGCAACCTAAATATATAGAGGTAGTGGGATTGTTCACTCCGCGTGGCGGCATTAGCATCTATCCTTACGCCAACTATGGCCAGCCAGGCACAAAATACGCTACCTTGGCAGAGCAGCGTATGCAAAACTATGGCTTACGGTAATTATGGAACTGGAACGTGACATAAGGATAATATTATAACCAGACAAGATATAATCAAGTCAATGCAACGTTACCCGTCGTTTTTAATATTGCTTTTATATATATGGTTAGGTTATGGGGAAGCGTCCGCCAAACCAAAAGCGACTACATATTCTGTAATTGACGGACTGTCTCATGACCGTATTCAAGGGTTCTATCAGGCTTCTGACGGAATGATTTGGATATGTACGTGGTATGGCATTGACCGCTTTGATGGATATAGTTTTACAACTTTCCGTCCTTCAAAAGAGTTAAATGCTGAAAGTCGGTTTAAAGAGGCTATTGCTGTTAACGATTCATTGATAATAAAAACACTTAATGGCAAAGTCTTGTCATTTGACTTGAAGACATGTGTTTTTGATGTCTATAACGGTACTCCCAAAAAGGGAAGTGTGCGGTTAAGACGGAAATACACTGACCGAGATGGGAATTTATGGAGTACCACATCGTCAGGAGTAGAGCTTATTCCGAATTTGCCTAATAACTATTACATAATAAGCAATCCATCGTATCCTTATGCAAGGGCAATCTATGAGGATTCGCAGGGACATATCTGGGTTGGCTGGTGCGGAGAAACACGGAAAGGACCTGTCGGTGGAGAGGTTGCTGTCTATGACTTAAACGGCAATCTTGTAAAAACAGTAATCAAAGGCAAGGCCGTATATTCGATTTTCGAGGATGACAAGCATAATATGTGGCTTGGTACACGAGACAATGGACTCGTTATATTAAAGCCAGGGAAACAAAGTAAATATGAACAATTAAACTATCATGCTGACCATAAACACGGAAGCCTGTCTAATAACTTCATCTATAATATTGTGCAGGATGAACGTGGTAGAATCTGGATAGCTACATTAGGAGGAGGTGTGAACGTCGTAGAGAGCGGTTATAATGTTAGTTCCTTGTCATTCTTAATACCTAAGGGCTATCCTGTTGACAGTTATCCGCGGGCAAGAAGTCTGCTGGTTAACGGTCAATGCTTGCTTGTGGGAACAGATACAGGTCTGCTCACGACAGAACTGGTACGCCCAACAGCCAACATGGTGTTTCGACCTGCAAGATATAACGGACAACATCCGGCAGAAGAAATAATACACCTAACCGAAGGATATGATAAAACAGTGCTTATATCTTCTTTTGGCAAAGGAATACATCAATATGAATGTAAAAGTGGCAATACCAGTCTTTTGGTTGCTGGTGATGTCGCAGATAAACAGCCGGTGTTTGCGGTGCTGCCTGATGGGAAGGACAAGCTATGGGTAACAACTCGCAGCGGAATCAGGTTATACACTTTTACTGATGGTGGAAACTCTTTCATCACGCCTGTCAACTATCAATTCATATCATTGGAAACTAAACCGCTACGTGACAGCAAAGGACAATGCTGGTTTGCCTCTTCTGATGGGTTACTCCGTGTGGTTTTGCCGAAAATGACAGCCACAGATAGTAGGCGAAAGGTAATATTTACTGACATAACGTATTTCAAGAATGACACCACCCAGAACCGAACACTTACTCGTGCTGATTCTGTAATTACAGTTGATGCTGATATCCGTGACATCTCGTTAGGAGTGTCATCTATGCCATTTGGCAATCCCGATGGTGTGAAATATGTATGGAGAATTGCCAGGCAGGACACCGTTTGGACTGAAATTGACGGAAAGCATAGCCTGACCCTTACGCAACTGCGTCCTGGAATGATAACGCTGGAAGTGCGTTCAACCGACACCTATGGTCGGTATCTCAATAATATTGGCAGGATAAGTATTGACGTTAAACCACACTGGTATGAAATATATGCCGTAAAAGTGGCAGCATATACGATTGGATGTGTCTTACTGTTATTATGGTTATTGTTGATAATACGCTATCGCCGTCTGCACCGTATATATTATGCAGCTATTAATAGTCAGCCCATTGTCATGGTCAGTTCGGCCATGACTGAAATAAAACCAGAAGAATCTCTTACCGATGCCGATAGGGACTTTATCAATGCTTTGGACAGCAATATTAAAACTATGATTGACAACCCTGATTTTTCCATTGACTCCATTGTCATGGCTATGGGAATGAGTCGCTCAGTGTTTTACCGCAGGCTGAAAGCTGTTGTTGGGCAATCACCATCAGAATACATTAACGAATATAGGTTGCAACGTGCTTCAGAGATGTTGCGTGATAACCCGTCAAGGTCTGTGTCAGAAATTGCGTATGCCTGTGGGTTCTCTTCCCCACAATATTTCAGCAACGTATTTCGTAAAAGGTATCATACCACGCCAAATGAATGGCGCAAACAGTTATTGACCTGATTTCGTAATTAATTGAATAGGATTTACACTTGTGCAACACTGATTTACCGTACTTTTGCACCGCTAAAAGCATCAATTCACTAATCTGAAAATTTATAGAGCAATGAAAAGACAAGTAGTATCAGTGTTGTTATTGTTAGTAGTAATCCTGCATGTAAGGGCTGGTGGTCTTCCACGGGTAATAGTTCTTACTGATGCCGAAACCGACGACCGGTGTTCGATGGTTCATTTTTTGCTTCATGCCAACGACATGCAAGTGGACGGTATCATACAGTCTAACTCCTGTTTCCAGCGTAAGGGATGGAGTAACGAGCCTTGGCTCAAAGAAATGATTGAGGCATACGGTAAGGTATATCCTAATTTGAAGATTCATGATTCGGCTTATCCCACACCAGAATATCTCATGTCAAAAGTTTATGTCGGAGATGAAAATCCAGACCACATAAAGCTGAGCGGAGGACAATGCAAGACAATCCTTCCAGGAGCCGAGCCGTTAATTGACCCGACAGAATGGGAAGACACTCCTGGCTCCGACCGTATTGTGGAGGTTCTGCTTGAGAAAGACACACGCCCAGTGTTCATTCAGTGCTGGGGAGGTGGGAACACTGCAGCTAAAGCCTTTCAGAAACTGAAAGACAAGTATCCGTCAGAATATGACAGGGCCATCAGTAAGGCTGTGCTTTATTGCATCTGGTACCAAGACGGAGCTGGTTCTTATATCGAAAGGCATCATCCGAAAGCAACGATATTGTTGAACCATCATTTCAGTGGAAGCTGGGATTATGGAACAATGACGAACACAATGGATTTTGTCAATAAATATATGCACGACGGAAATAACCCTTTAGGTGACTTATACACTCAGCCTTATATCAGCGAGGGTGATACTCCTGCATTTCTGTATTCATTGAACAACGGACTACGGTCTTATGAGAATCCAACTTATGGAGGCTGGGGCGGACGCTTCTATAAAGTAGACGGATTTGATAATGTGTATCGTGATACTGGTTTCAGCCAACTGCGTGAATGGATAGAGCCTGCCATGCATGATTTTCAGGCACGGCTTCAATGGTGTGTTACTTCTGACTATAACAAAGCAAATCACCATCCAGTGATTGAAGTTCCTATGGGACTTAATCATACTGTCTGTGGTGGAGATACGGTTAGGCTTATAGCTGAAATAACTGACCCAGATTCGTTTGATGTTGAAGCGGCATGGAAATCAAGAGGCGATATGTGGTCACAGAAAGGTATTACTAAGGAATTTGTGGCAGCCAACCCGCTGCGTTTCCATACTCCGTGGCGGTGTGCCTGGTATCAGTATCCTTCAGGAACATATCCTGGCAATGTAGACTTGTATATTGGTTCGGAAAGAAAAGCCGATATGTGGTTTGTTGCTCCTGAAGTGAGTATACCCCAGACCATTCATATCATTCTTGAGGCATATGATATGTCGGTGCCCCGTCTCACATCTTATGCTCGTTATATTATTACCGTAAAACCACGTCGTTAATTTGTCACATAATATCAAGATGGTGTGTACAATAATCACTCTTTTGTTGCTTGCATTATGCAATAACATGACGGCACAGGAGACCATAATTCAGACAAGACATCGTATTCTCGTAAGTACAGATATCGGAGGTACTGACCCTGATGATAACCAGTCAATGATTCATTTGCTGATGTATGCCAATGAATTTGACATAGAGGGGCTGGTGTCATCTCCGTCATTTGGCGAAGGCTCAAAGGAAGAAATCCTTAGGATGATTGCCATGTATGAACTTGACCTGCCGAAACTGAGGACAGGATTGAGGAAATGCTATGGCACGAAGCGTGGTAAGTATCCAACCCCTGCCTATCTGCGCTCTATCACCGCTCAGGGGAGAAAGGGAATGCCACCTTTATGCGGATATAGTACCTCAACCGAAGGCTCAGACAAAATTGTGGATTGTGCCCGAAAGCGTGACAAACGGCCTTTATGGGTTCTGGTATGGGGAGGTCTTGAAGATGTGGCGCAGGCTCTGCACGATGCCCCCGACATCGCAGGGCATATCAGAGTATATTGGATAGGAGGCCCAAACAAGAAATGGGGATGTAACGCTTATAATTACATAGCCGAGAACTTTCCCGACTTGTGGTTTATTGAGAATAATGCTTCGTACCGCGGATTTGTCGGCTCACAGAAAGATATGTCACGATATGAGGGTGGCTATTGGGAGACATTTATGAAAGATGCTGGCACAATGGGGAATGATTTCATCAATTACTATGGTGGTAAAGTGAAGATGGGAGACACGCCATCGCTGTTATACCTCATGTCGGGCAACCCTGATAATCCATGTAGCAACCATTGGGGAGGACGGTTTGAAGTGATGCGGCAAAGTCCCAAATATATAATTACTGGGCCATTGACTGACCGCGATACCGTAGCGTGTTACTCAGTACTTGAATGGCAACTTCAGGGACCAGATACCAATATCAATGCTGATAGTGCCTGCATTACACTTGATATAGCTGGTCAGCAGTGGAGCGGCTACCACATTGGTAATGGTGTTTACTCCATACGCTACTCACCGAAAGCACCAGGGGTACTTGATTATCGTATCACATCAACAGTCCCGGGCTTCAAAGAGCAAGAAGGAATCCTTTCTGTTGGCAGTAAGTGGCCAGGTAACTATAGTGTAACGAGCCATAATATAACCGCCTGTCCGATAGAAGTGGGGCGGACAGGTAACTGGTTTACCGACATTCAGGACTATTCGTCAGCATGGCAGGGGAGCCCAACTATTGCTATATGGCGCAATGACATAATGGCTGACTGGGCCCAACGATTTGGATGGCTGAAACAATAAACATCATATAGGAATTATTAGTCATTTCGCCTCCAGTATCTCCTTGGGGTTGCTCCAGTATCTACATCGACATTAAACAGTATCTGTTTAGTAGGGTAAACAGATACTAAAGCACCTCGAAATAGATACTCGAGCAACCCGAAATAGATACTGGAGGTAAAATGAAGTCAAATGTGCTGTTTTATTTTGCCAGTATGTACCCAACAGCAACGGCAAGGATGCCGATGGTAACACTGCCAAGAACATATAAACAGAATAGTGAATAGCTTCCTGACTGTAAGAGGGTCATACTCTCTTTTGAAAACGTGGAGAAGGTCGTGAATCCTCCGCAGAACCCTACCGTTAATAATAAGTTTAACTGTGATGACATATTGAAGCGGGTGAGTGTTGCCCATAGCAATCCGATGAGCAGGCAACCTGCAATGTTGGCTGTCATGGTTGCCCAAGGGAACGTTCCACTCATGCCTTTCATGGCTAATGTGATAAGATAACGGGCGATGCCTCCGAAGAAACTACCTATGCCAGCTAGAAAGACGTCTTTAATCATTTTGTAACGTTTTTCTTACTTTACGAGTGCTTTGCGAGCTGTAGTTATGTTGTCCTGAGCCTCGACCATTTGCTTCTTTAGTTCGTCAATAGTCTTGGCGTTAATAACTTCAAGGAGAGCAACAGCATCAGCAATAGGCTTGATTTCAGAGTCGTATTCGGCCAAATGGTTAATCGCATCAAGTACGAGGATGATACGTGAGGTTATGCTAACAGCTGCATCGTCATCAACTATGCTGAGGAACTTGTCTGCATTTTGGCTGGCTATGTATAGTTCCTCAACAAGAGCAGCAGAAGCCAATTGCCAGAAATCGTTGATGCAACCATTCTTCTTCATATCCTCATATAATGCTTGTGTCGTTTCGAATATGGTGTCTGCATTCTCAATGCCTTTAAGCGAAGGAGAGTTTATCTCTGCTACCAGTTTTGCAATAGCCTTGTCGTAGCTCTCTACTGGTATTCCATAGAGAGAAGCAATCCTCTTGTCGACAGACAGGGCACTTAATATGCGATATTTCTCTGCCAACGTGGTGGCATTGTTGGCATCGCTGGTATTCAGTAGGTAGCTAGGCTTTACCTGCTTCTCCTCCTTTGTCAGGGTCAAACCACCATTTGACTCCTGAACGAATGCAAGATGTTTCAGCTTGGTAAATTCGGCAGCAACGCTATCAAGGTGCGTCTTAACACTGGCCTCAATCTGTTGTTGGTTGAAACCTTTCTGTGTGTCTACATCTTCAGTATTATTAGCACTATTCTTATTTCCGCAGGCTGCGAAGACGATTGTTGCAAGAGTAATGGCTAAAATAGTTAACTTTTTCATTGCTTATGATGTTTTGTTGTTGTTAATTTGTGTTTGTTGCTTTTATTCAATAGGGAATAGACCGTAGAGTTTGGCATCTATCAAGTCGGTTACTTGCTGCAAGTCCTCTGGCTTGTCGCCAAACTTGCAGTTGTCGCCGTCGATTACAATCAGTGGTCCCTTGTAGGTGGCTATCCAGTTCTCGTATCGCTTTTCCAGTCCTTGCAGGTAGTCCAAACGCATGGTCTGTTCATACTCTCGACCTCGCTTCTGAATCTGTGACACCAGTGTGGGGATGCTGGAGCGGATGTAGAGCATCAGGTCAGGCAGCTTAACGAGCGACATCATCAGGTCGAACAAGTCGGAATAGTTCTGGAAGTCGCGGTCTGACATCATGCCTTGGTCGTGCAGGTTGGGGGCGAAGATTCGGGCGTCTTCAAAGATGGTACGGTCTTGAATGATGGTATCCTCCGACTTGGATATCTCCACCACCTCCTTAAAACGCTTGTTCAGGAAATACACCTGCAGGTTAAACGACCAGCGGGGCATATCGGCATAGAAGTCCGACAGGTAGGGATTGTTGTCTACGGGTTCGAAGCGTGGTGTCCATCCATAACGGTGGGCCAGCAATTTTGTCAGTGTGGTCTTGCCACTTCCGATGTTTCCTGCTACTGCGATGTGCATATTATCTCACTTAATTCAATTATCTATTGCCAATTATTTATCTGTGGGCGAAAAGAGCCCGAACAGCTGTTGGTCTATGCGGTCTATAATCTGAGCAAGGTCTTTTGCGTTGTTCAGAAAGTCCAGTCCGTCTTTCTCTACCGTCATCACGCGCCCTTCATATTTATTATATATAAAGTCTTCGTATCGGCGGTTTAGGTTTTCCAGATAGTCCAGTTGAATAGTCTGCTCATAATCGCGTCCCCGTTGCTGGATGTTGCCAACCAAATGGGGCACCGATGCCCTGAGATAGATGAGTAGGTCAGGCTGGCGCACTACTGATATCATTTGCTCAAACAGTTCCATATATGTATTGTAGTCGCGGTCAGACAACTGCCCCATAGCGTGGTTGTTCTCCATAAACACGTAGACACCTTCGTAGATGGTACGGTCCTGAATCACTGTGTGTTGTGCTTGCGAAATGTTAATCAAGTCGCGGAAACGCTCTTTCAGAAAGAATACCTCCAGATTGAACGACCAGCGATGAATGTTGCGATAGTAATCCTCCAGATACGGGTTTTGTTCCACTACCTCGTAGCGGGCTTCCCATCCGTAATGGCGAGCCAGCAACTGGGTCAGTGTCGACTTCCCACTTCCTATATTTCCTGCAACGGCAATATACATATAGTCTTAAATTTGAATGCAAAGATACGAATATGTGAGCAAATGAGCAAAATATTCGTAGGCTTTTTCGGGCGTGAGCGTCTTATGTTAGTGTGTCTGAAGGAATGCTTCTGCGCGTTGCAAGTCCTCGGGGGTATCAATGCCGACGGTCTCTACATTGGTTAGGCCGACGCGAATGCGGTAGCCGTTTTCCAACCAACGAAGCTGTTCCAGACTTTCGGCCAGTTCCAAAGGCGATTGGGGCAACTGGGTTACTTGGCGCAACACGTCGCGGCGATAGGCATAGAGACCGAGGTGCTTGAGATAAGGGAAGTACTGAAGCCAGTCGGACTGTTGCTGACCGCGGACGAAAGGAATGACGGAACGGCTGAAGTAGAGGGCAAAGCCCCGCAGGTCGGTCACAATTTTGGGAGAGTTGGGATTCATGGCGGCCTCGATGCTCTCAAAAGGCTTGCCCAGTGTGCCTATTTGGGTGGCAGGGTCGTCGAAGAGGTTCATGAGTGTTTCGATTTGCGACTGTTGGATGAACGGCTCGTCGCCCTGTATGTTGATGATGATGTCAGCATCGGTGCCAATCTTCTCGGCTGCCTCCTCAATACGGTCTGTACCACTTTTGTGGTCGGTACGGGTCATAACGGCACGTCCCCCAAACTGCTCGACGGTCTGAAAGATGCGCTCGTCGTCAGTGGCAACATAGGCTTCCTGCAAAATGGAAGAGGCTTGTTCGTAAACTCGTTGAATGACGGTCTTGCCACCCAGTATGGCCAGTGGTTTGCCGGGAAAACGCGTTGAGGCGTAGCGAGCGGGTATAATTCCGATGAATTTCATAAGCAATTTCCTAAATGTGCTGCAAAGTTAGTGAATAATTTTTAAAACGCTTGGCTGTCTCAGGAAAAAAATATACCTTTGTCAAAGTTAAATTTAGATAGCAACACATGATGAATATTCGACATACATTACTAACTATATTGCTGGGCGTGGCTTCGTCTGTCGTAGCGCAGAAGGTGACACTCGGCTCGTGTACCACAAAGGACGGAGGAGAATACAAGGGCGAAATGCAGCTTGGGAAGCCGCAAGGCAAGGGTAAGACCGTCTGGCAGAATGGCAATTTCTACGAAGGTAACTACGAGAAAGGAAGACGGCAGGGGTATGGCATTTACACTTTCTTCGACGGTGAGAAATACGAAGGCCAGTGGTTTCAGGACCAACAACATGGGCAGGGAACCTATTATTTTGCTAACAACAATAAATATACTGGGCTGTGGTATCGTGACTATCAGCAGGGACACGGCACTATGTACTATTATAATGGCGACCAATATGATGGCGAGTGGAAACAGGACAAGCGTCACGGCAAGGGGCGCTATACTTTCAAGGGCGGTGCCTACTATGATGGCGAATGGGTCAATGACCAGAAAAACGGAGTAGGCATCTATGACTGGGCCGACGGTTCTTCCTATCAAGGCCAGTGGAAGGAAAACCAGCGTTCTGGAAAAGGAACTTTCCGCTATGCTGATGGCGATGTTTATGTAGGACAGTGGGCCCGTGACATACAAAATGGCAAGGGCATCTATAAATTCCATAACGGCGATGTCTATGAGGGCGACTACGTGGAAGGACAGCGCACGGGGCAGGGCGTGTTCCGCTATGCTAACGGTGACAAGTACACGGGGCAGTTCCTGAAAGGTGACAAGTCTGGACAGGGAATGCTGGTCTGGAAGAACGGTAACACTTATCAAGGTGAGTGGAAACAGGACAAGCCCAACGGGCGCGGTAAGCTGACGATGAAGAACAGTGATGTGTTTGAAGGGCAGTTCCGCAATGGACAGATACACGGCGAGGGCATAGCCCGCTATGCCGACGGCTCTAAGTTTAAGGGACATTTCCAGCAAGGCAAGCGTCACGGGCCTGCTATTGAGGAGGACAAGGACGGCAATCGCTTTGAAGGTAGTTATGTGGAAGACCGTCGTGATGGTCGCTTCGTAGAGAAAGACCGCAATGGTAACGTCACGGTGCAGGGTAACTATGCTAATGGTCGCCGGATAGTGGATAGAAATTAATTATAAAACAAAGTATAAACTCTATTAAAACAAAAGCATTATGATTATCGACAAACTTGAAAACCTGAAGAAGTACGAGTCTGTGAACCCGCTGTTCGCCAAAGTTGTGGAGTTTCTGCAACAGAACGACCTCGACAAGCTGGAGGCTGGCAAGCATGAAATCGTAGGCAAGGACCTCTTTGTCAATATTCAGATGGCCAAGGGCAAGACCCCTGATGAGGCCGTCATTGAGACTCACGACAAGATGATTGACATCCAGATACCTCTTTCGGCAGCTGAGACTTTTGGCTATACCCAGCGCGACCAGTTGCCTCAGGCTGAATATAATGCAGAGAAGGACATCACCAAGATACCTAATTTGGCTGCTGACAGCTATGTCACCTGCCAGCCCGGCATGATGGCAATCTTCTTCCCTCAGGACGGCCACGCTCCTTGTATTGCTGGTGTTCCTGAAATCAAGAAAGCAATCTTCAAGGTTAAAGCATAGGTCACTATGGCAACGACAAAGAAGCCTACAGCAACGACCACCAAGAAAGCTGCCGCCAAGAAGACGGCGAAGAAGGTACAGAAACCTCAGCATATTGGATTGGTTAAGAATGATAGTTGGTTAGAACCCTTTGAGGATGCTATCCGAGGCCGCCACGACCATGCACAGTGGAAGATTGACCAGCTGACACGCAAAGGAAAGCAGACGCTGTCGCAGTTTGCTTCTGGCTATTTGTATTTCGGACTGCATAAGTTGGCCAAGGGGTGGGTGTTCCGCGAGTGGGCTCCTAATGCGACTGAAATCTATCTGATAGGTGACTTTAATAACTGGGAGGAGTCTGAGAAATATAAGTGTAAGCGTATTGAAGGCACAGGCAACTGGGAACTGAGGCTTTCGGAGAAGGCTCTGAGGCACGGCCAACTCTACAAGATGAAGGTGAAGTGGAATGGCGGCGAGGGTGAACGCATTCCCGCTTGGTGTCGCCGTGTGGTACAGGACGAACAGACAAAGATATTCTCTGCACAGGTATGGAACCCAGAGCAACCCTACGTGTGGAAGAAAAAGACCTTCAAACCCAATAAGGCTCCTCTGTTGATTTACGAGTGCCATGTGGGTATGTCGCAGGATGCCGAGAAGGTGGGTACCTATAAGGAATTTACCGAGAACGTGCTGCCGCGTGTCAAGAAGGACGGCTACAACTGCATTCAGGTCATGGCCATTCAGGAGCATCCTTATTACGGCTCTTTCGGTTATCATGTCAGTTCGTTCTTTGCTCCCTCCAGCCGCTTTGGTACACCTGAGGAACTGAAAGAACTAATTGACACGGCCCACGCGATGGGTATAGCCGTCATCATGGATATTGTTCACTCCCATGCCGTGAAAAATGAGGTTGAGGGACTGGGCAATCTGGCTGGAGACCCTAACCAGTTCTTCTGCTCTGGCGACCGCCATGAGCATCCAGCATGGGACTCGCTTTGCTTTGACTATGGCAATGATGGTGTGCTCCACTTCCTGCTCTCTAATTGTAAATACTGGCTGGAGGAGTTCCACTTCGACGGCTTCCGCTTTGACGGTGTCACTTCCATGCTTTATTACTCGCATGGGCTTGGCGAATCTTTCGGAGGTTATGGCGACTATTTCAACGGTCATGAGGATGACAATGCCATCTGCTACCTAACGCTGGCTAACAAACTGATTCACGAGGTTAACCCGCAGGCTATCACTATCGCCGAGGAGGTGAGCGGTATGCCTGGGCTGGCTGCTAAGTTTGAGGATGGTGGCTACGGTTTCGACTACCGTATGGCCATGAACATTCCAGATTACTGGATAAAGACTATTAAAGAGGTACGCGATGAGGATATCAACGTGTGCAGCATCTTCTGGGAGGTTAAGAACCGTCGTCCCGATGAAAAGACCATCTCTTATTGCGAAAGTCACGACCAAGCATTGGTGGGCGACAAGACCATTATCTTCCGTCTGATTGATGCTGATATGTATTGGCACTTCGCCAAGAAGGATGTCAACGACATTGCTCGGCGAGGCATCGCCCTGCATAAGATGATACGCCTTGTGACGATAGGTGCCATCAATGGTGGCTACCTGAACTTTATGGGTAATGAGTTCGGGCATCCCGAATGGATTGACTTCCCACGTGAAGGCAATGGCTGGTCGCATAAGTATGCGCGCCGCCAGTGGAACTTGGTGGATAACCAAGACCTGTGCTATCACTGGCTGGGCGACTTCGACCGCAAGATGCTGGAAGTCATCAAGAGCCAAAAGAACTTTCAGGCAAAGCCTGTCACTGAGATTTGGCATGATGAGGGCGACCAGATGCTGTGTTATATGCGTGGCGACCTTGTTTTCGTGTTTAACTTCTCGCCTACGCGCAGTTATACTGACTACGGGTTCTTGGTGCCTACAGGCTCTTACGAGGTGGTGCTCAATACGGATGCCAAGGAGTTTGGCGGCAACGGCTTTGCCGATGACACCGTGATGCACGTCACCAACTATGACCCGTTGTACGTTGCTGACCGCAAGGAGTGGCTTAAACTGTATGTCCCAGCTCGTTCAGCCGTTGTTCTGAAGAAGATATGAATGTAAATTTCCGCCGTTTATGGCAATATTCTTTTGCAGTGGCTATGCTGATGTTCGTCATCGGCATAGCCATTGATTTTACGGACGTGACGACATATACACGTCGGATGCAAGGATATATGGCTGAGGGCGACTACGCGAAAGCACTGCAGGTGGGTGAGCGTTCCGACAAGACAGACCGTCGGTTACTTCTGTTACGCATGGAGGCACTCGACCATGAGCACCTGCTGGGCGAACGTCTGTTTATCTATCCTGTTATCGGTAGGGGCGGGCAGCTGGTCCATAAAGGAGGTGACTATGAGTTGTGTGCCTACCTGATAGACAAGAACCTGACTCGCTTTGTTGCCGTCCTGCCCAAATATTATGCGTTAGACGAACAGTTGCCTCGGCATTATCGTGAGGCACTGGTACTCTATATGCACCAGCATTCCAATCCGGCGGTCGTCTACCATGACAATGTGATGGAAACCGATTACAAGGATATGCAGCAGCAGGAGCGTCTCTACCCAGACCCGAAAGCCCGTCAGATGGTTCTCTCACAGAACTATGGGGGAACTTATTGGTATTATTATGACTACTTAAACAAATAAATGAAATATTTTTTTGCAAATAAGTAACGGTTTACAATTTATTTGTGTAATTTTGCAGTCATAAAGCAAGAATTCTTATTTTCTATGGTACATAATATCTTCAAGGGTTTAGGTATTGCGCTGGTAACCCCCTTTCAGGAAGACGGCTCGGTGGACTATAAGGCACTGATTCGTTTAGTGGAATATCAGCTTAACAATGGTGCAGACTTCTTTTGTATTCTTGCCACTACGGGTGAGACCCCGACGCTGACGGCAGAGGAGAAGAAGAAAGTCAAGGAATTAGTGGTAGACTTGGTTGGCGGGCGCGTTCCTATCCTGATGGGCTGCGGAGGCTATAATACGGCTGCCGTGGTGGAAGAACTGAAGACAGGCGATTTCAAGGGAATAGACGGTGTACTGAGCGTATGCCCTTACTATAATAAACCTTCGCAGGAGGGGCTTTACCAGCATTTCAAGGCTATTGCCGCTGCCACCAAACTGCCAGTAGTGCTCTACAACGTGCCTGGTCGCACGGGGGTTAACTTGAAGGCTGAGACGACGGTCAGGCTGGCTCGCGACTGCGAGAACATCGTGGCCATCAAGGAGGCCTCGGGCAATCTGGAGCAGGTAGACGAGATTATCAAGAACAAACCCAAGTCATTTGACGTTATTTCGGGTGACGACGCACTGACCTTCCCCATGATTTCGTGCGGAGCCGTGGGCGTAATAAGCGTTATTGGCAATGCGCTGCCCAAGGAGTTTTCGAAGATGATACGCCTGCAACTCAAAGGTGAGTACGACGGGGCGCGCAAGATACACCACCGCTTTACCGACTTGTTCTCGTTGCTCTTTGTCGATGGCAATCCGGCTGGCGTGAAGGCAATGCTGCACGAGATGGGCTACATCCAGAATGTGTTGCGACTGCCGCTGGTACCTACGCGCATCTCTACGCTACAGCGTATGAGCGAAATCATGAAGGAACTCAAGATTTAGCTGGGAGCTGAGAGATGGAAGAAGTCAGGGTCATTCACGAAATTACGCCACTGATGGGGCGCGACTCCCTCTACATTGCCGACCGCAGGAAGAAGGAGTTTACTTACCCCATCCATAACCACGAGGTGTTCGAGCTTAATTTCGTTGAGCACGCTGCGGGGGTGCGCCGTGTGGTGGGTGACTCTAACGAGGTAATAGGCGAGTACGATTTGGTGCTTATTACCAGTCCTGACTTGGAACACGTATGGGAACAAAACACCTGCCAGAGCGACGACATCCGCGAGGTGACCATCCAGTTTCATGTTGACCTCAATGAAAACGGATTCTTGACACGCACCCCGTTCCATTCTATCCGCAAGATGATGCTGGAAGCCCGTAAGGGGCTCTGCTTTCCGCTGGAGGACATTATGCGCGTCTATCCGCAAATCGATTCGCTTAGCTCGGTTAAGGATGGCTTTTATGCCGTTTCGCAGTTCTGCGCCATACTCTATGAACTGTCTAAAAGCACCAAGGCACGCACGCTGGCTACGTCAAGCTATGCCAAGGTGGAGGTAGAGAGCGATTCGCGACGCGTGCTGAAGGTGAAGAACTATATATCCACGAATTATCGCAACGAGATACGGCTGGCCACGCTGGCTGACATAGCAGGCATGAGCCCGTCGGCCTTCAGTCGCTTTTTTAAGCTGCATACGGGGCGCAATCTCAGCGAGTACATTATCGAGATGCGTCTGGGCTATGCCAGTCGGCTGTTGGTTGACACGTCGAAGGGTATTGCCGAGATATGCTACGACTGCGGGTTTAATAACCTGAGCAACTTTAACCGTATTTTCAAAAAGAAGAAGAACTGCTCGCCGTCAGAGTTCCGTGAAAACTACCATAAGACACGCATTGTGGTCTGACGATAGGGATAGGTGATTCAATAAACTAAACCGTAGGACTATGAAGAAAGAACTGAGGCTTAAGAATCAAGTGGAGGAATTGGCGAGAGTCAACCAGTTCAACGACGAGATAGGCGACGAACTGGGACTGGACGCAGAGCTCCGCATGAATCTTAACTTGGTGATGGAGGAGATGGTTAGCAACGTCATCTTCTACGCCTATCCTGAGGGCAAGGTGGCCGACATTGAGCTGATGGCCGAGAGCGACGGCAAGGAACTGACCTTTACGCTGAGTGACCAGGGCATAGAGTTTGACCCAACGACGAGAGAGGACACCAATCTTGACGCAAATCCGATGGAGCGCGACATTGGCGGCATGGGCATCTGCATCGTCAAAAGCATTATGAACGAAGTGACTTACCAACGGTTGGGGGACAGAAACCTGCTGACCATGAAGAAGAATATCGAGTAAATTAAAGAACAAAGAACTATAACATTATGACACAGATTATCAAAGAAGGTTGTAAGACTATCATTATGACGGGTGAACGTATCGACACAATGAACGCGCCGCAGTTTGAACAGGACATTCAGCCCGCTCTGACCGACGCAGGTGTGGACTTGGAAATGGACTGTACCCATCTTACCTATATGGCCAGCTCTGGTCTGCGTATTATCCAGAAGACGATGCGCACCGTGATGCAGCAGAAGGGCCAGTTCAAGATGACCAACGTTAGCCCTGAAATCTACAAGGTACTGGCCATGACGGGCTTCACCAAGTTTATGAAGGTTGAGAAGAAGGCCGTGTAAGGGAAACTAACGGCTGTCATAAAGTCCCCCAGCTGCTAAGCAGGCTGGGGGACTTTTTTGATGGCTCCTATTCGGTAAACGAGCTTATCTCTATCAGGTTTCCTTCGGGGTCGGCCACGTAGCAGGTGCGCTGGCCCCACGGCTCGGTAGTCGGTGGAAAGATGCCCTTGGCCCCTTTGCTGACGGCATGAGCGTACTCCTTGTCCACGTCGGCAAAGGTGGGCACGTCGAAGGATATTTCCACCATGCCGCTAACCCCTTGGGGATAGGCATACTGCTGTGAGGTCATCTGCTCGAAGGCAGAGCGGGGGAACATGATGAGGCGGCTCTCTCCTAAGTGCATATCAACGTTGGGGTCGGTGCCGTTCCAGTCGGTCTGGAAGCCAAACACGTCACGGTAGAAGGCTACCGTCTTGGTATTGTCAGTGGTGAAGATGCCGATGGTGTTAAACGCAAACCGTGGCTGTGGCGAGAAGAGTTTCACAAACCCCAGCTTGTTGAACAGATAATAGCGCTCGGTCGTCTCCGGCGTATCGTTCTCCAGAAGTTTCAGCAGCTCATAGGTAAACTCCAGCTGCCCCGAGCCGTTTGCCGTCACAATGTTGCCGTCGCTAATGGCCTGCTCGTTCACGTAGCCCGCCGCGTTGGTATAGCTCTCACCGCCCCAAAGTTTCAGTTGCTCCAGCCCGTTGCCCGTGTGCTTGACATTGTTAAGAAGTCCCTGCTTGGCCATCCACGAGGCAGCATTGCAGATGGCACCCACCACCTTGCCTTGTGCGAGCGCATCCTTAACGCAGGGCAATATCTGGTCGGCATCCGCCGTCAGCCAGCCATATCCACCAATCAGCACCAGCGCCGCATAGTCGTTGGGCATGGTGGCGAAAGTATAGTCAGGCAATACGCGCATCCCACCTATCGACCTCACGGGCTCCATCGTGGGTGCCACAATCTTATTCGTGTACTTAGGCTCCTTGCGCAGCCCCTGCTCGTCGGCATTCACACTCTCAGCCAAGAATGCCATTTCGTGCTCAGCATAATTGTCGAGCAACAAGTAAAGTATCTCTTTCATCTTACGGTATTGATAATCCTTTGAATTTCGCTTAGGAATAGTGCCCTTTAGCCATTGCTGCAAAGTTACGATAAAAAAGCGAAACGGGCAAATAAACCAACCAAAATCACATCAGCTCGCGAAAGAACGGAGCCAACCCCGGGAAAGAGCCGTTCCTTCCGGGGGAAAGAACGGTTCTTTCTGGCAGTAAGACCCGTTCTTTCCCAGGGTAAGAGCCGTTCTTTCTGGGAGAGGGCGAATATAAAAAAGGGATTCTCTTTTGGCTAATTCAATTTTTTGGCGTATCTTTGTACTTAGTATGGAAGATATAAAGGATAGTTTGCTTGCGCAGTTGAACGATAGCCAGCGCGAGGCGGTTACTTATTGCGACGGTCCGCAGTTGGTGATTGCGGGTGCTGGCTCTGGCAAGACGCGGGTGCTGACGTATAAGATTGCCTATCTGCTGGCGCAGTATGATATGGCGCCGTGGAATATTCTGGCGCTGACTTTTACGAACAAGGCGGCACGGGAGATGAAGGAGCGCATCGGGCGATTGGTGGGGCAGGAGAGGGCCATGCGGTTGCAGATGGGTACGTTCCACTCGGTGTTTGCCCGCATTCTGAGGGATGAGGCTTGGCGTATTGGATTTAGTACTAACTTTACCATCTACGACCAAGCCGATTCGCGGTCGCTGGTCAAGAGCATCATCAGGGAGATGGAGCTGGATGACAAGACGTATAAGCCGGCGGCGGTGGCCGACCGCATATCAATGGCCAAGAACCATCTGCTGCTGCCCCAGCAGTATGCCGTCAGTTCGTGGGCTGCTGACGATGCGCAGCACAAGCGTCCGATGGTGTCGCATATATATAATAGGTATGCGGAGCGGTGCCGTCAGGCAAATGCGATGGATTTTGACGACCTGCTGGTGCACACCTACCTGCTGTTGCGCGACCACAGCGGCATTCGTCTGAAGTACGTGGAGCGTTTCAAGTATGTGCTGGTAGATGAGTATCAAGATGTAAACGATATTCAGCAGGCTCTCTTGCTGTTGCTGACGGAAGAGCATAGGCGCGTGTGTTGTGTGGGCGATGATGCGCAGAGCATATACGGTTTCAGAGGTGCTTGTATTGATAACATTTTGAACTTCCAGAAGCAATACGCAGGGGCTCGGCTCTATAAGCTGGAGCAGAACTATCGCTCGACACAGCTGATAGTGCAGGCGGCAAACAGCCTGATACGCAAAAATGAACGACAGATACACAAGGATGTGTTCAGCGAAAACGAGGAGGGCGAGCGGCTGACCCTGAAGCCTGCCTACAGCGACAAGGAAGAGGCAATGATTGTTTGCAACGACATCAAGCGCATTCGCAGGAAAGAGCAGGGCGAGTACAGCGACTTTGCCATCTTGTACCGCACGAATGCACAAAGCCGCTCCTTCGAGGAGCAGATGCGCAAGGACGGCATTCCGTATCGCATTTACGGCGGTCTGAGCTTCTATCAGCGCAAGGAAATCAAGGACGTTATAGCGTACTTCCGAGTGGTGGCCAATCCTGACGACGAGGAGGCGCTGCGCCGCATTATCAACTACCCGACGCGAGGCATTGGCGATACGACGGTGCGGAAAATTGCGGAAACGGCTAATCTGCACAGCGTCAGCCTGTGGCAAGTGTTGTCGCAGCCTATGGTGTTCGACCTGCAACTGGCTAAGGGCACACTGACGAAGCTGGAAGCATTCAAGCAGCTGGTTGACGGCTGGCGCGAGCGCATGAGCCATGAAGATGCCTACGAGCTGGGACACTCCATCATTATGGAGAGCGGCATTAGTAAGGACATCTATGGTTCGAGCAATCCCGAGGACTTGTCGCGGCAGGAGAACTTGGAGGAGTTCTTGGGCGGTATGCAAGACTTCGTGGAAAGTCGCCGAGAAGAAGGCCGTGAGGACGAAGTGGCCTTGACTGACTTCCTGCAAGAGGTGGCACTGCTGACCGACCTTGACAGTGAGGGTGACGAGGAACAGCCGAAGGTGTCGCTGATGACCATTCACTCGGCCAAGGGACTGGAGTTCCCGACGGTGTTCGTCGTAGGGCTGGAGGAAAACATCTTCCCGTCGCCCATGTGTACTGGCTCGATGCGCGAGCTGGAGGAGGAGCGCCGCTTGCTCTACGTGGCCATCACCCGTGCCGAGAAGCACTGCATCCTGACTTGCGCTCAGAACCGTTTCCGCTATGGCAAAATGGAGTACGACACGCCCTCGAGGTTTATCAAGGACCTTGACCCCAGCCTGCTTAGGATAGAAGGTGGCACGGGCATTCCCGAACTATCAGGCGCGTCGAAGTTCTCTGGTCTGTCGGGCTATACTGGTCGGCCTGCTCCACGTGTACAGAATCCGCGCCCGGTGGCTACACAGTTTATGGCCGACCCCAAGCCTCGGCTGGTGCCAGTGCGCCAAGAGGCATCGCGCCCGCAGTCGGCGATTGGCAATATCGGCTTGCGGGAAGGCAACGTCATTGAGCACCAGCGCTTCGGCATCGGGCGGGTGGTCAAGGTTGAGGGCGCAGGTGAGAACACCAAGGCTACGGTGGAGTTCAAGAATGCAGGTACGAAGCAGCTGCTCTTGAAGTTTGCCAAATACACGATTATCGGGTAGGGGTAGGAGAATATCCAACTAAAGAGCCTCATCTTCCGGTCGTTCCGGAAGATGAGGCTTTGTTTTGGGCAGGTGTTTCTTCTTGCGGAGGTAGGCCGCCTTGCGAGCCTCGTAGTCCTCGTAGTGCTTCTCCAGAAAGTTATCAGCCATTAGTCTTCGTCGTTCTTGTTGTAGATGACGCTGATGCGCACTGGCGTGTGCTTGTTCTGGCTGCCTCCCACCAATCTGATGCTGTTGACGTTCATTTCGTTAGAGACTGCTGACACCGTCGATGACGTGCTTTCCACCTGTACGGGAATCAGCACGACCTTGTTCCAGTTAGGCGACTGGTTGCGACGTGCCCACAAATGGTTGATAAGCGTTGAGAGGTTGTTAAACGTGTACGTCTTGTACGTCGAGTTATACGTGGCCAGATAAGACGTCTTGTTGTCAGGCACCCTGTTATTCTCGAAGAAGGTGTAGAGGCTGTCGGCCTCGACCATCAGCAAGTTGGTAGGCTCCTCCAGCACCATGTCGCTCAGGTTGCTTTTGTCGTTCATACGGCTAAAGGTAATGCGAGCCGACGTGATGGTGTCGTTCTCGTGTCCCCGCTTGATGTCCTCAACGGGCATCGTCACCTCGGTATAGATGCCTGCCGGTGTCTTCAGATAAGTACACTCGTTGTCAGCAACCAGCTTGTTGATGTTTTCCTTGTTGTTGGTGATGTGTGTCGTCTGCAGCACCTCCTCGGTAGCATTAAGACTGACGTTGCCGACGTATGTGGTGTCTTTGAGTGTTTGGTGGAAGTAGGTGGTCAGCTGGGTGTAGGCTACCTCCGTGATAACTCCAAGGCCGTCAGTACAGGTGATGTAGAAGCCCGGGCAAACGTTGCGGGTAAAGGTTTTAGCGTTCTTGAAGTATTCAGGATGCTCGTAGAATGTTTGCATCAGGTACGTGCCGTAGCCTCCTTCTTCAGCAGAGTACAGCTTCCCGTTCTTGTCGGTATAGTCGTTGTTCAGGGGAATCCGCACGTTCATGTAATATCCGTTCTTGCGGTAAACGTTGCGCAGGCTGTCGCTTAGCGTAAGGTCGGTCATGGAGTAGACCATGCTTTGGTTGATGGCTCCGGCATCCGTGCGCAGGTAGCCCTTGGCGGCAGGGTCGAAGTTGGTGTAGTAGGTACGGCTCTCCTCAACGGGCTTGGCCAGTTCGCGAATGTTCAGCTTCATGGCAGCCAGCGAGTCGCCTTGGTAGCCATTGATGATGATGCTGATAAAGCATGAGTCAGCCTGTGCGCTGAACACTGCACCTTGGGCTGCTAACGTCTCCTTGTCGGGGAACAGTTTGCTGGCCTGATTTTCCAGTATATGGAACTGGGTCATATAGTCGCAGGTGATGTATGAACCCGTTTCAGGGTCTTTCAGTCGTCCGATATAGCTGTATGCGCTTCTGGAAAGCACGGAGTCGGCCTTGATAGAGCGTGTGGCCACATCGAAAGTATCGGTCGTAACGGTGAATTTGTCGACGGGGCTGGTCAGTGTGTTGCCCAGACGGTTGGTATCCTCGCTACACGAAGTGATTGCAACTGTTATCAGTGCAATCGCAGCCATTATCAGTTTTCTCATCATTGAAGTTGCTTTGTCTTAATGATATTATCCTTGAATAAATAAGATGTATAGTGTTTATATTTTCTCGTAGAACTCCTCGTAGGCACCCTGAAACTCCTCACCGGGGTAGTCAAGGGTGAGGATGTTTTTGTCCTTAGCATATTGCAGCAGACTGCTGTTAACATCCTTGTTTGCAGCAATAACACCGTCGCTATAGTCAATAGCCAGCTTGCCCAGCTCTTCAAAGTCGAAGTTGTCGTTGTACTTCTTCAGCAGCGAAGCCTTGGCATCGCGGAACTCAACGCACTTCTTGAAGTTGCTGCCCAAGTCGGACTTGAGGTTGTTGGTGAAGAGCGAGGTTACTACCTTCGTATTGGCGAATGAAGGCTCCTCGCGATAGGCTGTCTTGATATACAACGGCACCACGGCTCCCATCCATCCCTGAATGTGGATAATGTCGGGCACCCAGCGCAGCTTCTTCACTGTTTCCAGCACGCCACGGGCAAAGAATATAGCACGCTCGCCATTGTCGGGATAGTCTTCTCCTTTCTCGTCGGTAGTCATCTGGCGCTTCGAGAAGTAGTCGTCGTTGTCGATGAAGTAGACCTGAATGCGGGTTTGGGCGATAGAAGCCACCTTAATAATCAGTGGATGGTCTGTATCGTCAATGATAAGATTCATACCAGAGAGACGAATCACCTCATGCAGTTGCCCGCGACGCTCGTTGATGTTGCCCCACTTAGGCATGAACGTGCGAATCTCATGACCATTCTCCAGCATAGCCTGCGGGAGCGCTTTACCCATCAGTGACAATTCGCTTTCGGGTACATAAGGAATAATCTCTTGATTGATGAACAGTATCTTCTTTGCCATATTGGTTGTATTTATCCTTTGCAAAGTTACGAAAAATAATTCACAAACTCGCAGAAACGTGCATATTTAAGGATTTTTAGCCCCTCTTTTGGCATATTTTTACGTTATTTTTTCCTTATTTGATAAAATTGTTGTTATTTTGCACCCGATTCCTTATAACACAAAGGAAATAACTAAGGAAAACAGAATGAAGGTATTTGAAAAGATTGTAGAGCTTCAGAACCAGTTATTTGAAGACTGTAAGCAAGGAAAAGAAATAGGACTGGTACCTACGATGGGAGCCCTGCACGAGGGACACGCTTCGCTGGTTCGGCGCAGCGTAGCCGAAAACGGGATAACGGTGGTGTCGGTGTTTGTCAACCCGACGCAGTTTAATGATAAGAACGATTTGAAGAACTATCCGCGCACGCTGGAAGCCGACTGCAAACTGCTGGAGGCTTGTGGTGCCGACTATGTACTGGCTCCGTCGGTGGAGGAGATGTACCCAACCCCTGATACGCGCCAGTTTGAATATCCTCCCGTATCAACGGTGATGGAGGGTGCCCATCGTCCTGGGCATTTCAACGGGGTGTGTCAAGTGGTGAGCCGTCTTTTTTATATCGTCAAGCCGACCCGTTCCTACTTTGGCGAGAAGGACTGGCAGCAGATTGCCGTCGTTAAGGCGATGGTGCGTCATTTGGGGCTGTCGGTACAAATTGTGGAGTGCGATATTGTGCGCGATGCCGACGGACTGGCTCGCAGCAGTCGCAACGCACTGTTATCAAAAGACGAGCGTGCCATTGCTCCTGCTATTTATAAGGCACTGAAGGCCAGTCTTGACTATGCCAAGCAGCACACGGTCAAGGAAACCCACGACAAGGTGGTAGCTGACATCGATGCTGTTGACGGTCTGGAGGTGGAGTATTTCTCCATTGTTGACGGCGATACGCTGCAAGATATTGACGCATGGGATGATACCCCCTACGTGGTGGGATGTATCACGGTGTACTGTGGCAGAACTCCCATTCGCCTGATTGACCATATTAAGTATAAGCAGCCATGATGATAGAAGTCTTGAAATCGAAGCTCCACTGCGTGACGGTGACGGACGCTAACCTCCATTATATGGGTAGCATTACTATTGACGAGGACTTGATGGATGCTGCCAACATGATTGCAGGGGAGAAAGTGCAGGTTGTGGATAATAATAACGGCGAGCGCTTCGAGACCTATATAATAAAAGGTGAGCGAGGTTCGGGCTGTATATGCCTGAACGGTGCGGCTGCCCGTAAGGTGCAGGTGGGCGATGTCTGTATCATTATC